>LIAY01000005.1 GCA_001438965.1 Microbacteriaceae bacterium BACL25 MAG-120322-bin65
GCCATGAAGTATTTCCCGCAGCTCGTGATCGTCGACGCAGACGATTTCGGCAAGGATGTCGAATCGTCCGGTAGTGAGAACTAAGTAGTCCACTTGCTCAATGGATTTCAGTTTCTTAGCAATCGCGCGAGCGTCCCCTTGGACACGAATTCCAATCATCGCTTGACGGTGGAACCCCAATTGGCTGGGGTCGGTAACGGCGACAATTTGCATTATTCCGGCGTCGGTAAATTTCCCTACCCGCTGTCTCACTGCCGCTTCGCTCAGCCCTACTTTTTTAGCGATTTCGGCGTACGAGGCGCGACCATCTCGCTGAAGCAGCTGGATGATGTTCTTTGCAGCATCATCCAGACTGACCCGTCGGGACTTCGTTGTAACCGGCATGATGTGATTTTCGCATTATTTTGGCCATAAAGCAAACGGAATCAGTTGTTAAATATGAATTCGCAACTAAATACTGATTATTTTCCGAACTGGACGCACGGTATTGCTCTGGGTTAGGGTAACTCCATGACAACTCCCACGCTCAAAAACTTCATCAATGGCAAATATGTAGATTCTCGCGGCAAGGACGCCCTGAAACTCATTGATCCCGCAACCGAAGCGGTCTACGCCAACTCGCCAATTTCAGATCCCGCCGATATTGACTCCGCCTATACCGCTGCAGCAGCGGCGTTTGAAACCTGGGGAGATACAACACCGGGAGAGCGCCAGTTGGCTTTGTTCCGCATCGCCGATGAGATGGAAAAACGGGCTGAAGAATTTGCTGACCTTGAGTCTCAAGACACTGGCAAGCCTCGAGCCAGCCTTGTTGACGATGAAATCATGCTCAGTGTTGACCAGATTCGATTCTTCGCTGGGGCGGCAAGAAACCTTCAAGGTCTCAGCGCTGGCGAGTACATGAAAGATCACACTTCCATGGTTCGCCGCGAGCCAATCGGCGTGATCGGTCAAGTGACCCCCTGGAACTACCCGCTGAACATGGCGGTGTGGAAATTTGCTCCCGCTGTTGCCGCCGGTAACACGACCGTTCTCAAGCCCTCGGATACGACTCCGCAGAGCGCTTTGCTCTTGGCAGAGATTTGCGCCGAGCACCTGCCACCCGGTGTAGTCAACGTTGTTACCGGAGACCGCACCACCGGTGCAGCGATGATTGATCACCGTATTCCTCAGATGGTGTCCATCACCGGCTCTGTCCGAGCCGGCATGGAAGTAGCGAAAGCTGCCTCTACTGATCTCAAGCGGGTTCACCTAGAACTCGGTGGCAAAGCACCTGTTGTCGTCTTTGATGACGCGGATATCCACAGTGCTGTGGAAGGAATCGCGACGGCTGGTTATTTCAACGCTGGCCAAGACTGCACGGCTGCCACCCGTGTTTTGGTGCACAAGGACATTCATGATGTTTTTGTTGCCGAGCTGAAGAAATGGGTGGGAGCCAATGTCACCACGGGCATGCCCTCAGACCCAAATATTTTCTATGGACCAGTGAACAATGCGAACCAGATGGAGCGGGTGATGGCGATGCTTGATGCTTTGCCCACAAACGCCGTTGTGGAGACTGGTGGTCTTAGACAGGGCAACTCTGGCTATTTCATCGAGCCCACCATTGTCACGGGTCTGAAGCAGCAAGACGACGCTATTCAAAACGAAATATTCGGCCCCGTTATTACGGTTCAGTCCTTTAGCGAAGAGAAAGAGGCGCTGCGTTTAGCTAACGATGTCCTTTATGGTCTGGCCTCCAGTGTGTGGACCAAAGATCATGGGCGGGCAATGCGCTTTGCTAAAGGTTTGGACTTTGGCGCAGTGTGGATTAACTGCCACATTCCCCTCGTGGCAGAAATGCCTCACGGTGGGTTTAAACATTCCGGATACGGCAAAGACTTGTCGCTTTATGGCTTTGAGGACTACACACGCATCAAGCACGTTATGTCCTTTATTGGAGAGTAGGGAGGACTCGGCGTGACCAGACCGTAATGTTTGTGACGATAAAGCAGGTCGCAAACTGGTCTAGTATCAAGTTCATCACTTGGTGCCCCGGCACTGCATATACACAATTGGAGGAGTTTCAATGTTGAATCGTTCATTACCTGAAGACCCCATGATCCGTAACCTGATTTCGATGGCGAAGAAGTCACAGGTTTCTAGGCGCACCTTTCTTGCCGGAGCTGGCGGTAGCGCTGTAGCTCTTGGTCTAGCAGCCTGTGCTGCTGACGAAGCGCTAGTTGCGGCGGAAGATGTTTCTGCCACAGACAAGACTTTGAATTGGTCAAACTGGCCGTTCTACATCGATGAAGATGACGACGGCAACTACCCCACTCTCGTGGCCTTCCAAGAAAAATTTGGGATCGACGTCAACTACATGGTCGATTTCGATGACAACAACACCTACTACGCCAAGGTCCGCGACCAGCTAGCACTCGGTCAGGACATGGGTGCCGACCTTGTCTGCCCAACCGAGTGGATGGTCTCACGCTGGGTCAGCTTGGGCTATGCCCAAGAATTCAACGAAGCCAACATGCCTAACAAGGCCAACGTTGTCGATCGTTTGGCAAACCCTGACTTTGATCCAGGTCGCAAGAAGTCACTTCCCTGGCAGGCAGGTTTCGCAGGAATTGCTTACAACACAGATAAGACGGGTGAGGTTAAGACTGTCGAGGACCTGTGGCGCGCTGATCTCAACGGTCGCGTTGTTGTTCTCTCCGAAATGCGCGACACCATGGGCCTTCTTTTGATGGCAAATGGCGTTGACATTTCGAAGGACTTCGGTGCCGATGAGTTTAATGAAGCACTCGATGTTCTCCGTGCTCAGGTTGACGCAGGCCAAATTCGTAACGTTCGAGGAAATTCGTACACCGAAGACCTCGTAAATGAGGACGCTTTGGCAGCTATCGCATGGTCCGGCGACATCACCTTGCTCAATTACGAGGAAGGGTATGAGAAGTGGAAGTTCGTCTTCCCAGAATCTGGTGCGACCATTTGGAACGACACGTTTGTTGTTCCCATCGGTTCTCCTCGTAAGTCGAACGCAGAAGCACTCATGAACTACTACTACGAGCCAGAAGTGGCCGCAGAAGTTGCTGCATGGGTGAACTACGTGACGCCGGTCAAGGGCGCTTATGAAGCCATGGTTGCTATCGACCCTGAATTGGCCGAAGACCAACTTATCTTCCCCAATGACGCAACACTGGATCAGGTCCAGGCCTTTAGAACATTGGATTCTGCTGAAGACAATGAGTTCCAGGCCGCCTTCCAGTCCGTAGTTCTCGGCGCGTAAGCCAGGGAACAAGGACCATAACCGTGGCAGAGGTATCGGCGCCAGTCCGCGAATTCGCAGAGGCTGGCGCCGATCTCTCCCTGGTGGGAGTGACGAAGCGTTTTCCTGGTTTCACCGCCATTGACGACCTTTCGCTCACTATCCCGGCGGGTTCCTTTTTCGCTTTACTGGGGCCTAGTGGCTGTGGGAAAACAACAACGCTGCGACTTGTTGCAGGTCTTGAAGAGCCCACCGCGGGGAGCATTCTCATCGGTGGAAAAGATGTAACGAACACTAAGTCCTATCAACGACCAGTTAATACGGTCTTCCAGAGTTATGCGCTTTTCCCCCACATGACGATTCTGGAAAACGTCGCCTTCGGTCTGAGGCGTCGCCGGATTGGCGACGCACTCACTTTGGCCACAGAGGCTCTCCAATTAGTCGAGTTAGCTCATCTTGCGGGCCGAAAGCCGTCTCAACTCTCTGGCGGTCAGCAGCAAAGAGTTGCTTTGGCTCGAGCTATTGTCAATCGACCGGCGCTGCTGTTGCTCGATGAGCCCTTGGGTGCGTTGGATCAAACTGCGTCGGCAGATGCAATTAGAGCTCAAGGAAATTCAGAGCGAAGTTGGTCTTACTTTCTTGCATGTCACGCATGACCAAGAAGAGGCCATGACGATGGCCGACACGGTTGCCGTGATGAATCAGGGAAAAATAGAGCAGATGGGTGCTCCCGAAGAGCTGTATGACCGGCCCGCTACCGCTTTTGTCTCAACGTTCCTCGGGCAATCAAACCTTTTCACCGGAACTGCAGCAGGTTCAAGCTCGGGCACGATAACCGTGGGCGTTGCCGGAGTGGGGATTCGTGTTCCTACCTCACGCGCTCTGGTTCATCAAGGCAAAGTCACCGTAGGAATTAGGCCGGAGAAAGTGACGTTGCACACTAGCCGGCCTGAAGATTCTTCCAGGGAGGTTATCGGCGCTGGCCGAGTGATGGATGCTTCCTTTAGCGGGGTGAGCACCCAATATTTGGTCGATGTCCCTGGCTTTGGCAATGTCAGTGTGTTCGCTCAAAACACGTCACTGGGTGATCACGCGCGCGATGGTGATGAGGTTTTCCTGTCCTGGTCTCCCGAGCACGTGTTTGGGCTTTTGGATCACCCCTCCCAAGATTTGGATCGATTCCACCCGGATACGGACACCGGCAGTTTGGCACTTGAAGAGCGTGAGCGCATCGAGGCAGAGCTCGAGGGTTCCTAAGCCATGGCGTTTGGAGCGTTTCAATCCGCGGTTGCCTCTGGTACGCCCAGTTCTGGTGCCGCACTAGCCCAGCGCAAGAGCCCCATAGCGCTGCTGTTGCTATTACCAGGGGTGCTTTACCTCCTGCTGTTCTTTCTCACCCCCTTACTCTCCCTGGTTTTGACCAGTTTCCAAGCCCCCATTCCTGGCGGTTTCGCCGGTGAGTATCAGACGGCTTTTCGCTGGGAGAACTATTCGGTCGTGGTGGAGACTTATGGCGAGCACATCGGTAGGTCCTTCATATATGCCCTCTTAGCGACGTCGTTTGCGCTGATCATTAGCTATCCCATTGCCTATGTCATCGGGGTGAAGTTGCGCGCCTACCCCTTGTGGCAGGCGCTGTCGCTAGTTCTGGTGATTGCACCATTTTTCATTTCTTTTCTGCTGCGCACGATTGCGTGGAAGCAGATATTCGCTGATGAGGGACTGCTCATGAGCGCGCTCAAGGGAATGCAAATCATCCCTGGGGACGCTTATTTCACGGGCACCCCAGCGGCTGTAATTTTTGGTTTGACCTACAACTTCATCCCTTTCATGACGTTGCCGATCTACACGTCGCTGGAAAAGTTAGACCTGAGACTTGTCGAAGCTGGTGGCGACTTGTATGCCAACCCCTTCACGGTTTTTCGTAAAATAACTTTTCCGCTTTCCATTCCGGGTGTGCTCTCGGGAACCTTGCTCACCTTCATCCCCGCTGCCGGCGATTACATCAACGCGAGTAGGGATTTCCTGGGCTCAACCGACACCCAGATGATTGGAAATGTCATTGAGGCTAACTTTTTGGTGCTGCAAAACTTCCCTGCTGCTGCAGCGCTGTCGTTGCTGCTCATGGCGGCCATCCTGGTGTTAGTCAGCGCCTATGTGAAACGCAGCGGAACGGATGACCTGCTGTGAGGGGCTTTGGCAAGTACGCACTCTATGTCTACGCGGTGATAACTTTTGTCTTTTTGCTTATCCCCATTGCCTACACGGTGGCGTTTTCGTTTAACGACGCGAGGCGCACCAACATCATTTGGCGTGGCTTCACCTTCGATAACTGGCTCAGCGTCTGTGATTCTCCCAACGTGTGTGAATCCTTTAGTAACAGCATTCTTGTCGCCGTTGTTGCCACAGTGATGGCCACCACGTTGGGAACCATGATCGCGATTGCTTTAGTCCGCTACCGCTTCAAGTTCCGCTCCGCAACCACGTTGCTCCTTTTCCTACCCATGGCCACCCCTGAGGTGGTTCTTGGCGCTGGGCTTGCTGCGCAATTCCTCGCCGCTGGTGTCCAAAAAGGTTTAGTGACCGTCATCATTGCCCACACGATGTTTTGTGTCAGCTTTGTTGTCGTGACCGTTCGTGCCCGCGTGGCAACGCTGGATCCGGCTCTGGAAGAAGCCGGCCGGGATCTTTATGCCTCGCCTGCCCAAGTGTTTTGGCGTATTACTTTTCCCCTGCTCATCCCGGGAATTATTGCGGCGGCTTTGCTGTCCTTTGCTTTGAGTTTTGACGATTTCATCATCACTAATTTCAATGCTGGCGCGGCGGTGACCTTCCCCCGCTATGTTTATACCGCGGCTGCACGGGGAATTCCGGCAGAAGCTAATGTCATTGCCTCGGCCGTGTTTTTCTTAGCGATTGCTGCGGTTCTGATTTCTCAAATCGGCGGAGCACTAAAACGTCGCAAACTAGCCAGAGCTTAGGAATTTTTATGACCACGAGGGTTGACCGGGGCAGGCTTGCGAGCTTGTGGGAGTCTGAAGTTTCAAAATTTTCCCATGCCCGGCCACGCTCACGCGAGTTGTGGGAAGAGGCCTCGAAGGTTATGCCTGACGGCGTGCCCATGTTGTGGATGGCGAAATGGCCAGGTCCGTGGCCAGTATTTGTCGAGCGCGCCCAGGGTGCACATTTTCTTTGCGCTGACGGTATGGATCACGTTGACCTTTGTTTAGGTGATACGGGGGCGATGGTGGGCCATGCGCCTGAAGCCGCCACTAAGGCGTTAGCAGCTCAGTTACTCAAAGGCTCCACCACGATGTTGCCCACTGCTGACGCGGCCATCGCGGCTAATCTCTTATCCGAGCGATTTGGCCTCCCGATGTGGCAATTCACTCTTTCGGCAACCGACGCCAACCGTTCCATGATTCGCTACTCGCGAGCTGTGACGGGTAAGAAAAAAGTGCTGGTCATTGATCACTGCTATCACGGTAGCGTCGATGAAAGCTTTGCCACTCTTGATGACCACGGTGATGTTGTTGCCCGCCGGGGAAATATTGGCCCGCCCGTGCCCTTAGATGAGACCACTGTTGTGGTGCCCTTCAATGACGTAGATGCCCTGGAGCGGGCTTTCGCAGCGGGAGATATTGCGTGTGCGTTGGTAGAGCCTGCGATGACCAATATTGGGATTGTGCTGCCCCAGCCTGGATGGCACGATGCTCTTCGCAAGCTTTGCACTACCCACGGTGCCGTGCTGATTATTGATGAGACACACACTTTGTGTGCCGGCCCGGGAGGCATGACGGCGAGAGATGACCTGCAGCCAGATGCGGTTGTGGTGGGCAAAACCATTGCGGGGGGTATTCCCGCTGGTGCGTTTGGCGTCTCCTCAGAGCTTCAGGCACGAATTCGCTCGGGCTTAGAGATGGAAGATATTGATGTGGGCGGTGTGGGTGGGACCTTAGCTGGCAACGCATTGTCCTTAGCCGGGATCCGAGCCACATTGGCTGAAGTTCTTACCGCCGAGGTGTATCCCGAGATGATTGCCCGGGCTAGTCAGTGGACTAAAGGCGTCCAAGACGTTATTGACGAGTTCGAGCTTCCGTGGCAGGTCACCCAGTTGGGAGCGCGCGCGGAATACAGTTTCCTTCCTCACGCACCGGTGGATGGGGCGCAAGCGGCTAACGCAGATGATTTTGAGTTGCAGCAGTATCTTCACCTGCATGCTCTCAATCGCGGTGTACTGCTGACTCCGTTTCACAACATGGCGCTGATGTCACCTAACACCACGAGCGAGGACGTTGAGGCCCACACACGTCACTTCCGCGAAGCCGTGGGAAGCTTGGTGGCGTGAGTACGCCTTATTTCTCCGGCAGTGAGCCCGCTTCGTTGCGCGAAGGGTTGAGAAAAGCCCGGATGGCAATTGGCTCAGGCAAGGTGGCGTTGGTGCCAACCGACACTGCTTACGCGCTAGTAGCCGATGCTTTTACCCCCGCAGCCGCAGTTCGGTTGAGAACTCTGCGAGGCATGGCCGAGCGCGCGCCATTATCGGTTTTTATCCCTGGTATTCCCACTCTCACCGCGTTATCTGCTGAGGTCGCCCCCGAAGTGCTGGCTTTGGCCAAGGAATTCTGGCCAGGGGCACTAACCCTGATCGTCCCGGCAGGGGAGTCTCTCGCCTGGGATCTGGGTGATACGCAGGGGAGCGTCGCTCTTCGGATGCCCGCTCACCCGATCGCGTTGGAACTATTGAGCGAAACGGGGCCGCTGGTGCAATCAGGAGCGTTTCGCGTGGGCGAAAAGCCACTGGTCGCCCCCAGCGCCTTAGTCAACAGATTTGGTTCCGAAGTGGCGGTATATCTCGCTGCGGGTAAACAGAAGCCTGAGAAAACCCTGTCAACGGTAATTGATGCGAGTGCCCTTTCAGCGCCTGGCAACAAGCTTAAAGTGGTCCGAGAAGGCGCCATAAACCTCAGCGATATCTATCGGGTTGTGCCCCATGAACGCTTCGCTTAAACCCCGGGTATAGGGCCGATTGGTCGAACTGCCCAAGGCTTGCTAAAGTCTTCTAAGGACATCCGTCGTCGCGCACTCAAGCGCCCCGAATCTGGAGACAGAGCTGTTAACCGAAGCCACTGAGGTACTTTTCCAGTTTGAGGCCCTTAACTCTGGAAGCTTTTCGCCACCCACAATTGAAGAATTTTTTCCGCCTGCAATTTTGTTTGAAGGCACCATCTTCCAAATGAACCGCATTGTTTTGGTTCGACTTTTCGCGGTGGCTGCCTTGTTCTTAGTCTTTTGGCTGGGCACCAGGAAATTGAGAGTTGTTCCCGGTCGCTTCCAGGGTGTTATTGAAATGGCGTTGAGCCTAGTTCGGGTGAACATCGCCGAAGACCTGCTGGGTGAAAAAGATGGCAAACGCTTTTTACCCCTGTTGACCTCTATTTTCTTCTTAATCTTGTTCATGAACCTCACCGGAGTTATTCCGGGGCTCAATATTGCCGGCACCAGTGTGATTGGGATGCCTCTTGTGTTGGCCGTTGCCTCGTATCTGGCCTTCCTCTACGCCGGGCTTCGCAAACATCCTGGGACGTTTTTACGCAACTCATTGTTGCCGCCCGGCGTTCCCTGGCCTCTCTACATCATCGTGACCCCGATTGAACTCGTTTCTACTTTCATCTTGCGACCGATCACCTTGACCTTGCGATTGCTGATGAACATGGTGGTGGGGCACTTCCTGCTCGTGCTCTTCTTTTCTGCCACTCATTTCTTCGTTCTCTACTCGGATTCGTTTATGGGGTTCTTCGGAATTGGTACCATCGCATTTGGCATCGTCTTCACATTTTTTGAATTGTTGGTCGCGGTGTTGCAGGCCTACGTATTCACGCTTTTGACCGCTGTCTACCTCCAGTTAGCGCTGGCGGAAGAACACTAAACCTCAGCCCGATACGACATCGGGCTGACAACATGGAAGGAAATACCTGTGGACGCAACCTCGGTTATCGCCGAACTACAAGGAAACATTGCGACGGTCGGTTACGGTCTCGCTGCTATTGGTCCAGCTATTGGCGTGGGCATTGTGGTGGGCAAGACCATTGAATCTGTCGCTCGCCAACCTGAACTTCAGGGTCGCCTGACGGTGCTGATGTATATCGGTATCGCCTTTACTGAAGCACTGGCCTTCATCGGTATCGCCACGTACTTCATCTTCACCGGATAGGTCTCATAATGCACACCGAAGCACTCCTTCTTGCAGCGGAAGGGGAAGCAACTAACCCGTTGATTCCCGCGATCTACGACATCGTTTGGTCGTTGATTCCGTTTGCTCTGGTCTTGTTCCTCTTTTGGCGCGTCGTTTTGCCCCGATTGCAGAAGACTTTGGACGAGCGCTCACAGGCCATAGAGGGTGGAATCGCGGAAGCTCAGTCCGCTCAGCTTGAGGCAAAAGAGGCGCTCGATAAGTACAACAAGCTCCTCGCCGATGCCCGCTCTGAAGCATCTGAAATCCGTGATCAGGCTCGCACTGAGGGCAATCAGATTCTTGCTGAGTTGAGAACTAATGCTCAGGCAGAGGCTGATCGCATTGCTGCTACCGCACAGGCTCAAATCGAAGCCCAGCGCCACCAAGCTGTGCTGTCGCTTCGTAAAGAGGTCGGTAACTTGGCACTAGATCTTGCTTCTGCTGTGGTCCAGGAACGTCTCAGTGAGGACGCGAAGGCGGCCTCGGTGGTGGACAGGCTTCTGGCGGATCTTGAAAAAGATGCGGGCGCCTCCGGCACAGCGAGCGCTAAAAAAGCCTCCGCAAAGAAGGCGAAAGCGTAGCCATGGGCGCACAAACCAGCCACTCCCTTGAGCGGGCCAGAGAAATTCTGACTCGTCACGGCGCCAGCCTGCCACTTGCGCAGCAGCTGTTTGCCGCGGGTTTGGGGTTGGCTGGTTCGGGTTCCCTGGCTCACGCGTTGACTGATTCTTCCGCCGAGCCTAAAGCCATCCAGGACTTAGCGGAGGCGGCTTTTTCCGCGCTTTCGAAGGATGCGCGCTCTGTTATTGGCGAACTTGTCGAGCTTCGCTGGTCTCACCCCAACGATGTGGGAGCGGCCTTGGAAGAGCTGGCTATTCGATCCTGTGCGCAAAGTGCGGGTGCAGCGAAGGACGTAGTGGGCGAGCTTCTCGAGATTTCTGAGATTGTTCACTCCACTGCGGAGCTTGAGCTTGGCTTAGGTTCCAAGAGGGCGACCCCAGCTGCCAGGGCGGCCCTAGTCTCTGCTGTCTTTGGTGGGAAAGTTTCCCCAGAAGCCGAAGCAATCGTGCGCCACCTAGTTGCCGACCCTCGCGGTCGACGCATTGGTGCCATGTTGCAGGGCGGGGCTGAAATTGTTGCCGATCAACACGGTGAAGGCCTTGCGATTGTCACGGTGGCGAAACCACTCTCGGCGTCGCAACGCAAAACTATCTCATCGATGCTGGTGGAACGCTTCGGCCGAGCTCACTACATTGCGCAACAAATAGATGACTCCCTTGTGGGCGGCGCGCGAATTCGCGTGGGCGACAACGTAATCGATGGCAGCATCTCCCAACGACTCAACGACTTAAGAAACGCACTGGCTGGCTAACGCCAACCAGTAATACACGACTACCAACAAAAGGAAAAACCATGGCAGAAATCACCATCAACCCGGATGAAATCCGTGATGCCCTCAAGGACTTCGCCAAGTCGTATGACCCCGGCAGCGCAAGCTCGGCTGAGGTGGGTCACGTGGTGGATGCCGCGGATGGCATTGCTCACGTTGAGGGCCTACCCGGTGTGATGGCCAACGAATTGGTGAGATTTGCCGATGGGACGCTGGGTCTTGCCCAGAACCTCGATGAGAACGAGATCGGCGTCGTGGTTCTTGGTCAATTCACCGGTATCGTCGCCGGGCAAGAGGTCACCCGAACGGGTGAAGTGCTTTCCGTTCCTGTGGGCGAGGGCTACCTTGGTCGCGTTGTGGACCCTCTGGGTAACCCCATCGATGGTCTAGGCGAAATAAAGTCCTCGGGTCGTCGCGCCCTGGAGCTCCAGGCTCCTGGTGTTATGGACCGAAAGAGTGTCCACGAGCCCATGCAAACAGGTATCAAGGCCATTGACGCCATGATCCCAGTCGGTCGGGGTCAGCGTCAGCTCATTATTGGTGACCGCCAGACCGGTAAGACGGCTATCGCGGTGGACACCATCATCAACCAGAAAGCCAACTGGGATTCTGGTGATACGAATAAGCAGGTTCGGTGCATCTATGTGGCCATTGGCCAAAAAGGTTCCACGATTGCTGGAGTCAAGGGTGCTTTGGAAAAAGCCGGCGCCATGGAATACACGACGATTGTGGCAGCTCCCGCATCTGACCCCGCTGGCTTCAAGTACCTTGCCCCCTACACCGGGTCAGCTATTGGCCAGCACTGGATGTATGACTCCAAGCACGTCCTGATTATCTTTGATGACCTCTCCAAGCAGGCAGAAGCGTATCGCGCAGTGTCACTGTTGCTGCGTCGTCCGCCAGGCCGTGAAGCCTACCCCGGTGACGTCTTCTATCTACACTCTCGTTTGCTGGAGCGTTGCGCAAAACTTTCCGACGAGCTCGGTGCTGGTTCGATGACGGGGCTTCCGATCATCGAGACGAAGGCAAATGACGTTTCCGCCTTCATCCCGACTAACGTGATCTCGATTACCGATGGGCAGATCTTCTTGCAGTCTGATCTCTTCAACGCCAACCAGCGCCCAGCTGTGGACGTTGGTATTTCGGTCTCCCGAGTTGGTGGCGATGCTCAGGTGAAATCGATCAAGTCGGTTTCGGGAACCCTGAAACTTGAACTGGCCCAGTATCGTTCCTTGGAAGCTTTCGCCATGTTTGCCTCCGATTTGGATGCAACCAGTCGTCGTCAGCTTGCCCGTGGTGCACGACTGACCGAGTTGCTCAAGCAGCCTCAGTACTCCCCCTTCCCTGTTGAAGAGCAGGCGGTGTCGATTTGGGTCGGGACCAAGGGGAAGTTGGACACCATCGAGGTAGCCGACGTGTTGAAGTTCGAGGCAGAATTCCTCGAGCACTTGCGCAGGAACACCAAAATTCTTGACACGTTACGCGAGACCAACGTCTTTGATGATGACACCAAGGCAGCACTGGAAATCGAAGTAGACAAGTTCCTCGTTGCCTTCCAGGGCGCGGGTGCTGAAGGACTTGGACACCCCGGTAGCGAAGAGTTTGACGCTGTGGAGTCACAAGACATCAACCAGGAAAAAATCGTCAAGCGTAAGCGCTAAGACGGCTACAGGGTAAGGACAACAAGACAATGGGTGCAGAGCTTCGGGTGTACAAGCAGAAGATTCGTTCTGCCAGTACGACCAAGAAGATCACCAGGGCTATGGAGCTTATTTCCGCCTCGCGGATTCAGAAAGCTCAGTCGCGGATGGTTGCTGCCGCGCCATATTCGCGTGCCGTAACCAAGGCCGTGTCTGCTGTGGCCACCTATTCCAACATTGACCACCCGTTGCTGACTGAGGCCGAGAACCCCACTCGAGCTGCGATGGTGGTTTTTTGTTCCGACCGCGGTTTGGCCGGCGCTTTTAGTAGCCAGGTTTTGCGTGAAGCAGGCGATTTGCGCACTCGGTTGATGGACGAGGGCAAAGAGGTTGTCAACTTTGTGGTGGGTCGCAAAGCGGTCAGGAACTTTGCTTTTCGTCAACGCAGTGTGGAAAAAGCCTGGACTGGCAATTCTGATCAGCCCGAGTTTGAGACCGCTAAAGAGATTGCTCAAACCCTGATAGAGGCGTTCACCAAATCCACCGAAGAGGGTGGCGTAGACGAAATTCACATCGTCTACAACCGTTTCGTCTCCTTGGTGAGCCAGACTCCCGAGATCGTGCGGGTTTTGCCCCTCGAAGTGGTGGAGGGTGTTGAAGAGCCTGGTGACACTGAAGTATTCCCACTGTATGAGTTTGAGCCCGAGCCCAATGATGTGTTGGATGCACTGCTTCCGGTGTACATCGAAAACCGAATTTTTGCCGCAATGCTCCAATCTGCTGCCTCCGAACACGCAGCGCGTCAGAAGGCGATGAAATCCGCCAGCGATAATGCCGACAAGCTGATTCGCACCTATACCAGCCTGGCAAACAATGCCCGTCAGGCAGAGATCACCCAGCAAATTTCCGAAATCGTGGGCGGCGCCGACGCCCTCTCTTCGGCGAAGTAAAGAAAGAGATAACGAGATGAGTAACAAAGCCACCAAGAACACGACGGCCACGGGTCGTGTTGCCCGCGTTACCGGACCCGTCGTGGACGTTGAGTTCCCCCACGACTCCCTGCCCGGAATTTATAACGCCCTCAAGACCACCATCACCATTGATGGCCAGAGTAGTGTCTTGACCCTCGAGGTCGCACAGCACTTAGGGGACGATCTTGTTCGTGCCATTGCTTTGAAGCCCACCGATGGTTTGGTGCGTGGCCAGGAAGTCACCGACACGGGCGGACCCATTACGGTTCCCGTGGGAGATGAAACTAAAGGCAAGGTGTTCAACGTCATCGGCGAAGTGTTGAACTCTGACGACCAGCTTGAAGGTGTTGAGCGCTGGAGTATCCACCGCGAGCCACCACCCTTTGACCAGCTCGAGTCCAAGACTCAGCTTTTCGAAACTGGTATCAAGGTCATCGACTTGCTCACCCCGTATGTGTTGGGTGGAAAGATCGGACTCTTCGGTGGTGCCGGTGTGGGTAAGACGGTTCTTATCCAAGAAATGATTCAGCGCGTTGCCCAGGATCACGGTGGTGTTTCTGTTTTCGCCGGTGTCGGTGAGCGCACCCGAGAAGGTAACGACCTCATTGCTGAGATGGAAGAAGCCGGTGTGTTCGACAAGACTGCACTGGTCTTTGGCCAGATGGATGAGCCGCCCGGAACGCGTTTGCGCGTTGCTCTGTCTGCTTTGACGATGGCGGAGTATTTCCGTGATGTGAAAAACCAGGACGTGTTGCTCTTTATTGACAACATCTTCCGTTTCACCCAGGCCGGTTCTGAGGTGTCAACCCTGTTGGGCCGCATGCCTTCTGCCGTGGGTTACCAGCCAACTTTGGCGGATGAGATGGGAATCTTGCAGGAGCGGATTACCTCCACCCGGGGGAACTCGATTACCTCATTGCAGGCCATTTATGTGCCCGCTGATGACTACACCGACCCAGCACCTGCTACCACTTTCGCCCACTTGGATGCGACGACGGAACTTTCGCGTGATATTGCGGCTAAGGGTCTCTACCCAGCTGTGGACCCACTGACGTCGACCAGTCGAATCCTTGACCCCCTCTACATTGGCGATGATCACTACCGCGTTGCCACCACGGTCAAGCAGATTCTGCAGAAGAACAAGGAACTCCAGGAAATCATCGCCATTTTGGGTGTTGATGAGCTCAGTGAAGAAGACCGCATCACCGTCTCACGCGCGCGTCGTATTCAGCAGTTCTTATCTCAGAACACCTACATGGCCAAGAAGTTCACCGGCGTGGAGGGTTCGACGGTGCCACTCAAGGAGACCATTGAGTCCTTCGACGCGATTGCTCGTGGTGAGTTCGATCACGTTGCTGAGCAGGCCTTCTTCAACGTCGGACCGATTAGCGATGTTGAAGAGAAGTGGGCTGCCATCCAGAAAGAAAATGGCTAAGCATGGCTAACCTTCAGGTGACCGTTGTCTCCGCCGTGGCCGAAGTGTGGTCGGGCGAGGCGACAATGGTCGTCGCCCGCACCACCGAGGGTGAAATCGGAATTCTTGCAGGACACGAGCCCACTCTGGGTGTGCTCGCCGCCGGTGAGGTCCGAATCACCACTGTGGATGGACAGAAGGTAACTGCTAGCGCTGAAGATGGTTTCCTCTCGGTAGATAACGACCAAGTGACCATCGTTGCTGGTCTGGCTGAGATTACCTCGGCCTAATGCTGGTCATCCTGCCCCCTTCGGAAACGAAGGTTAGCGGTGGCGATGAAAAACACCCGCTCAATATTTCCACTTTGAGCTTTGGCTCCCAAAACTCTCTGCGCGAGTCGTTGGTGGATCAGACAATCGAGCTTTCTAGCGATAGTGCTCGCGCCCGAAAAGCACTCAAATTGGGGCCGAAGGGCGATGCTGAGATTGCTCGAAACCGGCTCGTGCGTGAGTCTGCGGGAATGCCAGCACTGTTTCGATACACCGGGGTCCTCTATGACGCCTTGGAGCTAGAGAGCATGGCTGAGGACGCGCTTTCTCATGCCCAATCGACTCTGTCCATATTTTCTGCTCTGTGGGGACTGATCAGGGCAACAGACGTGATTCCCGCCTATCGCCTCTCCTGGGATTCGATGCTTCCTGGTGGCCGAGTAAGAAATCAGTGGCGCCCGGCCGGCGAGCCACTGTGGCAGGAAGTTGAAGGTTTTGTTCTTGATGTGCGCAGTGAAGGGTATCGATCTCTTGCCCCTGTCCCCAGCAACCGCGGCGTGTATGTGGCGTTGGTAACCCCGGGGGAGCCCGGATCTCGCCCGGCGTTAGGACATGCCAATAAAGCAGTGAAGGGAAAGTTTGTGCGGGAGCTCCTCGCCTCAGGCGAAACGCTGGAATCGGTGGCTGATTTTGCGGACTGGGGTTCGAAATACGGCTACGAAGTCGATAGCTCTAGCCACCAGGATGGCCGCATTGAAGTTGTGATCAGCGGTAGCTGATTCCCTCCAGGGCTAATAGTTTTTCCTTAGTCACAATCCCATCGCCACCGCTGTAGCCGGTAATGCGCGCGTTGGAAGCCAACACTCGATGGCAGGGAACAATAATCGCAATCGGGTTTCGACCCACAGCTCCTCCCACAGCCCGTGGCGCGTTGCCTCGCCCCGCAGCCTGACCGAGTTCTTGGTAGCTCACCGACGCGCCGAAAGGGACATCGCCTAGCGCTTTCCAAATAGCTTCCTGAAACGGCGTTCCCGAGATTTCTAGCGGGAGATCAAAAGAGGTCCGGTTACCGGCAAAGTATTCTCCCAGTTGCGACACGGCGCGGTCTAAGACGTCGTTACTTTCCTGGATGCCAACGTCAAGTGCGATTGTTGCATTTCGCGCGGTGCCACCAATGTTGAGTGCGGTGATGGCCTCGTCGGTGGCGCGCAAAGTCAGTGGCCCCAACGGGCTAGACATTCTGGTGGAGAAATTCATGCCCCCATCCTATGGTGGCCGGCTCACTACCGGGGTTTTAGCTGGAGAGGTTGTGGAAAACTTTATTCTTCAAGGCCTGATTCATCAGGGGCGAGTTCATCCTTGGCCTCTAAGGTGACGTTGATTCCCTGGTTTAGTTCGGACACTTCGTCGTTGAGAGTATTGAGCTCTTCCAGAAGGGTGTTGTATTCATTGATTTTGGTTTGCAAGGTAACGCGCATCGTTTCTAGGCGAGCTTGCCGACTAATAAGCCCCTCTCGCACCGCTTCAAACTCAGACTTAGACGGGAAGACGCCAGGCTCTGCCGCTTTGGCGTTAAAGGCGAGCACGTCCGCCCGCAGGCTGGCGGAAGTTCCTCCGTAGGTGTATCTCAAGCCTTCAATTTCCGCGTTTCGAGACTCGAGTTCATCGCTGAGAGCCAGCAGCTCAGCCGATAGCGAGTCAAAAACGGAATAGGTCGTCTCCGATAAGGCCACGACTTTACTGCGATCGCTGAAATAGGTCGCATAGTGTTCCTCCAACGCTGCGGGTAGCTCTGCCGTTTCGGTGCCCAGGATGGCGTAAAGCTCGGGGATTCGCGAGCGAGGGTCGTTAGCTTCATAGCCAGCAATGCGCTCGACCAGGGGGTGATCTGGTCCCAGCGCTGCGTATCCTTCTTCAAGCAACAGGGCAATCGCTTCTTGTTCACTGGGTGAAATTCTGGCCCATGCTGAGTGGAGCATCTCGTGTGCCGCCACGACCGGCTCAATACTCACCAGCCTGGCATCGGTTACGTCATAGAGATAAATTCTGCGATCACGCAGGGTGTAACAACCTAAGACCCCAATTCCTGGCTCAGATCGGGTGCAGTAGCGGCCAAACTCATACGAGGGGACGACCTGCGGTTGCGACGTCAGCAAATACAGAGCACCGGTAGCGGATAAGCCTGCTACCTCGACGTAGTTATTAATCGCTTCGCTCGGGTCGAATTGGTAGGCAATGAGCTGGTCCTTGAGAGATTGTTCGTTCTCGATAACCCAGTTCGCGCCCCAGGCGGCGCTTGCCTGGATCCCCAGAGCCCCCACAGCAACCATGACAAGGATCCCTCGCCCGATGCGCGATGACCATGACCTGTGACTCACTAAACACCTTTCGAAAACCAACGTCATCATCTTTGCGCACATCTGCCGTGAAAGAGCACTAGATGGCCAGAGTGTTGGGCTCAGGCACTCGGAGGTGCGCTGTGTGTTCTCCCTGGTGAGCACGTTAGTGCCGGTAGCCTTTCGAGGGTGAGCTTGTTTGACGCAGCAGCGGTGACCCCACCTGGCCCATGCTCTCGATGCGGGAGCCTGGTGGCTCGCAGCAGCCTTTTTTGCCCAGATTGCGGGCAATCCATGATCCGCCCACGGGCAAAGCCAAAGGTCGCCATCGAGGAGCCCACCTCGGTACCCGAGGAGCCCGTGGAGCAGGAGGAGCCCCGCGAACGTGACACTCTTCAGCGCGCCACAGGTTGGATTCGCCGAAGCCTTAATTTGGGTAAAAAACCTTTGTTCCCGGATACGACTGAGGAACCATCGCCAGAGGGTAATCCCAGCACTGGTGAAGCTTCGAAAGGCGCACCACTTGGGGACGAGCAAACCCAAGAGATGTCACTATTTGATATTCACCAAGCCCAAGATGTGCCGGGGGAGAAGCCTCGCCGGCTGGAAGCACCACTGAGATTTGTCCTGAAATTTGATACCGGTTTGTCGGTAACCGTGGGAGATAGGCCAGGGGTTGTCGGGGTTCGGCAGGACACCGATGATGTTGAGCTTCACCGCATTTATGTGAAGGATCCGACCGATAGCATCGCCATGGAACATATTGAATTCGGGGTCACTGATGGTGTGTTTTGGGTCAAGGACCTCAATACGGCCTCGGGAACTATAGTGCAGGAACCAGGTTCCCGGTCTCTGCAGTGCATTCCCTATGACACCTATTCTTTGGTGCGAAGTTCGATTGTGACACTGGGCACAGTGTCGTTCACCTTGCACTAGTCCACAAGGACTGGAGGGCGGGAAGTTATGCCCAACGCTCATTCTGTAGCCGTCTGAGTTGGCAGACTCTGCTTTAGTGCGCTCGTGCATGTTGGCCCTCCACCTCCCTCTCCCACGCCAGTCGAAGCACCGGTTGTTCCGTGGCTGGCGGCCATGGTGCCGGTGGTGCTCTCGCTAGTAATGGCCATCATCTTTCGCTCACCCCTGGCGCTCATGATGGGAGTCCTCGGCCCACTGATGGTTTTTGGGTCGTGGTGGGATGCCACAAAACGCCATCGTCGACACGGCGCACAGTTAGAAACTGAGCACGCAGTGGCTCTCGAGGTTTACCGGGACCAGACTGAGAACGCCCGAGGCGCCTATAAAGCCCAAGCAGATCAGCGCATCCCGGGCATAACCAGCGTTTGGCAGGATCCTTTGTGGCGCCCCTCACGCACCTCCAGCACGGTTGTTCGACTGGGCACTTCGTGGTGGCAAGCACCCCCGGGTCACCCGTTAGAGGGCACTGGGGGTATTGCGGCAATGCCAGAAGGAGCTGAACTAGCGCACTCTTTGGCTTTGGTGGCACACAGCGACCACGAAGATATCTGGCGCAGCGTTCTTGCCAGTTGGTGCCTGTACACCGCTGGTGATGTGCAACCCCCAATCGGGAGCTCGGATTTCCCGTTGCATGGAACTTTTCCTAAGACCCTGGTTGGCCAGAGCCGGGTTATCTGGGTTTCTAGCATCACCGACGTTCCGGATGACATCGACACAGTGCTCGTAGTGAAGTCCCTCCGATCAGCGACCCTTATCGATGGGGAAGGCTCGCGCAGGGACATTGTTCCTGATCGTCTAACCCAGGTTGAGGCCAGAAAGATTCTGCAGAAAGCCGCCACGATGAAGTCACCTGAGGCAGCGACAATCTCTGCCGATTATGGTCATCGAGGGCAACTCTGGGTGGAATGGGGCGAGGGCCAACCAGCGCTTAATCTCGTGGCCGAAGGACCCCACGCGGTGGTCTGGGGAGCAACGGGAAGCGGTAAAAGCGTCACCGTGAGCGCGTTGGTGTTATCTATTGCCAGGCACTATTCACCGCGCGATGTTGTCTTTGTCCTGATTGATTTCAAAGGGGGCGCCGGAGTGAAATCTCTCGTCAACTTGCCTCACACCATCGGTGTCGTGACTGACTTGAATGAGTCAACGACGAAAAGGGCGTTAGCGGGCATTAACGCTGAAATGCTCAAACGCGAGCGTCTATTAGCGTCCTTTTCTGTGCAGGATTGCGCGGAGCTACCCGATACGGTGGAGTGTCCCCGACTGGTGTTGGTCATCGATGAAGCCGCCTGGCTACTGACCAGCTTTCCCACTTTTAGCCTCGTGCTTTCCGATGTCCTAGCCCGAGGTCGCTCACTGGGGATTCACGTGATTATCTCTACTCAACGAATCGCTGGAGTCATCACACCGGCCATGATGGCCAATATCGCACTGCGTGTGTGTGGGCGCGTTAGTGATGCCACCGAATGTTCGTCCTGGCTACCTGAGCTCACCACCGCGCAACAACAACGAAGTCGATATCTCGAACCCGGAGAAGTTTTTGTCTCCGGCGGGGTGATGTCTCCGGCCACCAGGAGGGTTCGCTCGGATGCGGGACCGATCGGGCACCCCCAACAGGGCTCCACTTGGGTGATGTGGGCGCCAGAATTGCCCAAACGGGTGCCGGTTTCTCCCACCCAGTGGGCGCTGGCCGATGACCCCCAACATCAGAGCCATCGGGAGCTCGGTTTCGAAACTCTGGTGGGGCGCTCGGTGTTGGTCATCGGAGATGCCCACACTGGTCGATCAGAGGCAGCTCGCACCCTCGCCAGTGGCGCCCCCTTAGCAATGATGGCGCCGCAGAATCCTTTTGCGCTGTGGTTGTGTCTGCGCGATCAGCAGAGAGAACCTAGTGCCCTTGTCATCGATGACGCCGATGTGCTCCTGGCTCAGGCCGGAGTGGATGGGGCAGCGGTGCTTCTAGAGTGCCTCGAGTCATTTCGTGGTCAACTCATCATGACATCCACCGGGTCGAGTAAATATGCACGCTCGCTCTCGAGGTTGGCTGAGCATGGTGTGTGCTTGTTTTTGGCTAAACCCGAGGTTGCGCTCTTGTGGGATAGCCCGGGGGTTAGCGTCCCCGGTCGAGCACGCTTCGCTGGCGAAACAATACAGATTGCCTATGGTGCAGCGCCTCCAATGCCCTGGGAAAAAATAGACCAAGCGTGTTCGCCTGCGGCGCCGATCGTGCTCACCACTAGAGCAGCCCACTGGAGTGGCCTAAGTTCGAAGTTTGTGGGTTCTCTGGAGAAATGCCTGTCGCAGTGGCACATCCTGGGGGAGCTCCTGGGGGAACACCCCTTTGTCATCGATGGCTACACACACAATGAAGTGCGCCATGCCAGCGCTGGGCGCATCATCGTGCCGCCACTGCCCATACCCGCCGACCACGTGGTGGTCTGGAAGCAGGGCGTTGTGTTCTTATCTAGGACAGAACTGTGGCAACACTGATGGTGTCAATGCTGTGGGCGTGACCCACTGCTTCGTTGGTCAGCTTCCCACCATGGGTGTTGAGGCCCTGAGCGAGTCCGGCATCGTGGCCGAGGGCATCCTTCCAACCTTTTGAAGCCAACATGTTGACATAACGCATGGTGGCATTGGTCAGCGCCATGGTCGATGTCTGGGGGACAGCGCCGGGCATATTGCCTACGCAGTAGTAGACACTTCCGTGAACTTGAAAGGTGGGCTCTGCGTGGGTGGTGGGTCTGGAACCTTCAAAACAACCACCCTGGTCCACAGCAATATCGACCAATACGCTTCCAGGCTTCATGCGAGAAACAAGATCCAGCGACACCAGTTTCGGTGCTTTAGCACCGGGGATGAGAACGGAGCCAATAACGAGATCGGCGCTAAGGCAGGCGCGCTCGATCTCTAAGGAGTTTGACGCGGCCGTTTTGATGCGACCCGCATAAAGCGCATCGAGTTCTTTGAGGCGTTGAAGGTTGGTATCCAACACGGTTACTTCAGCACCAAGCCCCACGGCAACAGAAATCGCATTGGTTCCGGCGACACCGCCACCTAGGACGACAACATGAGCGGGTCTTGTTCCGGGAACACCGGGAACCAGGAGGCCCATTCCACCGGCTGGTTTCATCAAGGTCGCAGCACCCACAATGGCGGAAAGTCGACCGGCAACTTCACTCATGGGGGCGAGCAAGGGCAAGCCGCCTGTGGCGCCTTGAACGGTTTCGTAAGCAATCGCCGTGACCTTAGCCTTCAGCAAAGCTTTCGTCAGCTCGGGCTCAGCTGCTAAGTGGAGGTAGGTGAAAAGTAGAAGGTTTTCACGGAAGTAGGAATATTCGCTAGCGATGGGTTCCTTGACCTTGACGACCATCTCGGCGCTGTTCCAGGCGCTGGGTGCATCGGGTGCGATGGAGGCGCCTTCTGCCTGGTAGTCAGCATCAGAAATCCCCGAGCCAACACCGGCACTAGTCTCCACGGTGACCTCATGGCCGGCGTGGACAAGGTCGCGCACCCCGGCAGGGGTGATAGCAACGCGGAATTCGTTGTTCTTAATTTCTTTGGGAATTGAAATCTTCATAGTGGCCTCATAACGTGGGATTTTTGCCAATTCGCAGCATCGCGCGGTGGCGAGCAGGGATGCCTGATTCCAAAGGCACCCCTGAGACTATAGTCGCACTCGTAGCCCACCGATAACACGATTGCCGCCGCTTACCGGGGTGGCCATGGCTTTGCTGAGATCGTCACAAACTTCCTGAGAGATAGCGTCCACGTGAGCTAGCGCCGCCAGGGCGACCAAGGATGTTGCTCGCATGGAACCATCAAGGATTTTTACCGCCACAGCTGTGCCTTCGGGGGTGCCAATGACTACCAAACCTTCAGCACCAATCTTGGCGATGCCGCCAATGGTGTCAATCGTGAGCGTGTTGTCACGCCCTGTTCCATCCAGCGCCCAAGCATGCGAGGTGACCGCCTGGGCGAAGCGTTTCTCCTGGGGGTTTGCTTGAGCGGCAACTTTCGCGATACCTCGAGCGAGCCCGGCAACACTGAGGCCATGTAGCGGTGCCCCACACCCATCCACGGAGCTAAAAGCGGGGACCTCGCCGGCGTAGTCGGTGATGGTCGCAAAGATTGCTTGCTGGAGTGGGTGTGTGGGCTCCAGATAGCCTTCAAGGTCCCAACCTTTATGGACACAGGCAGCGAGGAAGCCAGCATGTTTACCTGAGCAATTCATCGCTAAACGATCGCCCACGGGGCTCGCTCCTGCCATTTCTGCCCGCTCGGCTAACCCCAACGGCCAGTCGATAGGGCATTGCAAAGCCTCGGCGCTAAGCCCATGCCGATCGAGAAAAGCAGCGACCGACTCGCGGTGGCGGGCAGAGCCGCAGTGGCTTGCCGTGGTGAGCGCAATTTCTAGATCAGTGAGGCCCACTCCGGTGGCGAGAACAGCTTGGGTCTGAAGAGGCTTGAGCGTCGAGCGTGGGAACACGATGGCGTCAGCGTTACCGCGTTCAAGGAGCCTGGAGCCGTGGGCATCGACAACAGCAACAATTCCGTGGTGGAGGGATTCGACAATATCGTCTCGTAGGAGTTCGGCGACTACGACGCCATCCGCAGCGTCGAGCGGGTGATGGCTCACGACTTAGAGAGCTTGGATTGCTTCATCAAGCACTGCTACTGCTTCCATAATCTGTTCATCAGTAATCACCACAGCGGGCAAAAACCGCAACACATTGCCAAAGGTTCCCGCGGTCAGAATCAAGACGCCTTTTTTCAATGCGTATGCCTGAACCGCTTTTGCTACCTCGGGGGCGGGCTTGTGAGTTGAGGGGTCCTGGAACTCAACGGCGAGCATCGCACCGATTCCTCGGACATCGGCGATCACCGCATGTTTGGCTTGGAGGGCTTCCAAGGCGGGCTTCATGGTTTTTTCTATTCGCTTGGCTTCGCCCAGAAGGTCACGTTTGTGGACTTCATCAAAAACGGCTATGACGGCGGCGCAGCAAACAGGGTTTCCCCCAAACGTGCCGCCAAGGCCACCCGGGTGCGAGGCATCCATAATTTCGGCGCGACCGGTTACTGCGGCAATGGGCATACCCCCACCGATTCCTTTAGCGCTGGCAACTAAGTCGGGAACAATTCCGAAATGTTCGCAGGCAAAATAGGCACCTGTTCGAGCCATGCCACTTTGGACCTCGTCGGATACATAAACAATGCCGTTGTCGTGGCACCATTTCAGCAACGCCGGGAGGTAACCCTCAGCGGGAACAATGAATCCACCTTCGCCTTGAATCGGCTCCACCACAAGGCAAGCAATCTGAGTGG
>LIAY01000006.1 GCA_001438965.1 Microbacteriaceae bacterium BACL25 MAG-120322-bin65
TGTTGCCGCGTCGTCGCGTTGTTTAGCGACCGGCGCCCTGGGCGATGGGGCAATCAAAAGGATCGCGGGCTTGGAGACCCACACGGTTGAGGTAGCTTATGACAATGCCATAGGAGCGAACCAAGGTGGTCTCCGTGTAAGCAATAGAGCGCTCCTGGCAGTAAGCCTTCACCATTTTGGCGGCCTTAGCTAAGGCGGGGCGAGGCATATTGGGGAACAAATGGTGCTCGACCTGGTAATTGAGGCCGCCCATAGCGATATCCATGGCGGTACCCCCGGTGATGTTTCGACTAGTCAGCACTTGACGGCGCAGGAAGTCCACTTTGTGGTCGCGCCCAATAATGGGCATGCCTTTGTGGTTGGGGGCGAAAGAGGCGCCCATATAGACCCCGAAGACAGCTAATTGGGTGACCAAGAACACACTGGCTACTCCCCAGGGCATGAACCAATAGACCAGCCCGAAGAGGATGATGTGGCGGGCGAGCAACATCGTGATTTCAGCACCGCGACCCTCTACCGTTCCTCTGGAGAAGGCAATCTTGAAGCCCTGGATGTGGAGGTTTAGTCCCTCCAAGGTCAACAGGGGGAAGAAGAGCCAGCCTTGACGTTTGACAATCGCGCGCTGCAAACCCGTGGTGGTCGGGGCAATGTCTTCCTGGAACACGATGACATCAGATTCAATGTCGGGGTCTTTGCCCACTGTGTTCGGGTTGGCGTGGTGTCTGGAGTGTTTATTCATCCACCAGGAGTAACTAATACCCACCACCAGGTTTGCTATGACCCGTCCCCAGACGTCATTCGAGCTGCCGCTAGCAAACACAGCTCGATGGGCCAATTCGTGAGCAAGGAAAGCAAATTGGGTGA
The DNA here is from genome assembly GCA_001438965.1 of Microbacteriaceae bacterium BACL25 MAG-120322-bin65. Taxonomy (GTDB): domain Bacteria; phylum Actinomycetota; class Actinomycetes; order Actinomycetales; family Microbacteriaceae; genus Pontimonas. The sequence continues at coordinate 865 of LIAY01000006.1, forward strand.
GCACGATGGCTAGTAATGGTGCCAGCGCTACGCTCCACCACGAGGTTCCCAGGAAAATAATCCCGGTGACGGTGATGCCGAGAACGACGCTGAGTATCAGGGCAAGAACGCCGTAGTAGTCATGGCGCCTGCGCAATAAACCGGCCGACTTGACGCTTTTCATCAGTCCAGCGAAGTCTGAAGTGTAAGGGTGCGCGGCGGGATCAATTTGAGAGGGGTTGTTGTTGCCTCGGTCAAGTACTAGTGACATAGGGGACTCGTCTCATGCGTCGGGACTTCTCAGCCTGAAAGACGATCACACCGTCTAGATGTAAAGACGATAGCGCCTCTTGCTGTGTTTTTGCGTGAAGAAGTCACGGTTTCACACAGAATCTGCAAACGTAGCTAAGACCTCAGCGGTGGTGGTGACGGTGGCGAATTCACCATGCAGGCTTGCCGCACTGGACCTGGCAATCTCAGCTGCGCTAATCAAGGAACCATCGGGATGTTTGCGATCGAAAGTTCTCGTCGCATCAGCCACAAACCTCACGTCGTAGCCAAGATTTCCGGCCATTCGAGCTGTCGTTTCACAGCAGTGGTTGGTGGTCAGTCCACAGATCACCACTTCGGTGTGGCCATTGTCACGCAACCACTGGTGCAGATCTGGTTCACCATAGAAAGCGGAATTCACACTTTTGGTAACTAGGAGATCGTGGGGGCCATAGATTCCCTCCTGGAATGCGTTGCCAGGATTAGTGGGGGAGAGGGGAGAGCCCTGCTGGAGCGAGTCATGGCGGACTAGGACCAGGGGCCACTCCAGGCCGCGCCATCGTGCGATGAGCGATCGAATGTTGTTCTCGGCAGCCGGGTTATCTGTTGCGCCCCAGGCAGGTTCGAGGAAACCAACTTGTACATCGATTGCGATTAACACCGGAGGTCTGAGCATGCTTCATCCTAAATCTCCTGGTTATGCGCGATATGAGGAAAAAGTGGGCGAGCCTCGTTCTTTTGGCTAGGACGCCCGTTACGCTAAAACTCAGTTACTGGGAAGGCACTGACATGGCACCAATCGCTCATTACTTCCCGGGAACTCCCGGTGTGCCCAGCCCCACCCTGATGGCCTAGGAATCTATGAGTGAAACCATCGCTGCACTTGCCACTTTTCGTCAACGTCGAGATCTTGCCGCCGTGCAACCGAGAGGGCCACTGGCCCTGGTCAACACCCAATGGGTAGACATGTCCCAAACCATTTGGGGTGTGCCAGGAACGTGGGCACCGCGCGGCGATGGCGGATCTGGTCTTGCCTTGAGTGCTGCGCCTGGAGATCACATCACTGTGGATGGCGTTCTTGCCGAGGGTGATGTGCTGGTGCGAGGCAGTGATGATGAATCACCCTCGATAATCGAGTTTGGTGGCAGCCTCAGCGCCAACGTGATTGCGAGCGGGGACAGCTACGCCCTGCGGGTGTGGGATAGCGCATCGGAGGGAATCGAAAGTTTTGGCACCATTGATGCTTTTGAGTTTGCGCCACAGTGGGTCATTACGGGAAGCTGGCATGAGATTCCCGGGGGAAAAAGTGTCGGGTTTGAACACCTCAAAGATGAAGGTGTGGTGCGCGATGAGGTAGTGCCGGGCGAAATAAGTTTTAGCCATGATGGCCAGGACTATTCTTTGGCTGCGTTCAAAGCAGGCCGGGCCCTCCAACTCGTGTTTTCTGATGCCACTAGTGGCGATAGCACCTATAGCGTTGGCCGGTTCTTATTTTTAGCCCCCAACCCTGATGGCACCATTACCTTGGACTTCAATTACGCCATTTTGCCTCCGTGCGCTTTTTCTTACGCGTTTAATTGCCCGCTGCCGCCGGCGCAAAATCGGTTTCCTTTCGCTATCGAAGCCGGTGAGAAGAACGTGCTCACTAAAGACGGTTCCCTGCTTCACGAGATTTAGCCCTACTTGCGGGGTTAGGGCCCCAGGTCGCATAATGAAGGGGTGGCTCTTGCCACTATTTTCATAGTCACTCGCATTTCCATGGTCGATGGGGAAGTCGCACCCAAGGAAATGAGAGAAGACGATGACCCTACCCACCAGCGGTGGAGTGCTCTATGTACACTCTGCGCCCAAAGCGCTGTGCCCCCATTTAGAGTGGGCAGCCGGTAGCGCACTCGGCCACCCCGTTAACTTTGATTGGGAAGACCAGCCTGTCCTACCCGGCACGCTTCGCACCCAGACACCCTGGAGTGGGCTTGTCGGCTCCGGTGCTGCCTTGGCTAGCGCTTTGCGTGGTTGGGAGCACTTGCGTTTCGAAGTGACCGAGGATGCGTCACCGGGAGTGGACGGTAGCAGGTGGATGCACACGCCTGATTTGGGTGTCTTTTTTGCACAGATGGATGCCGCGGGTAACACGGTGATGACTGAGGACCGCCTTCATTACGCCTTAGAGGTTGCCGGCGGTAACGCCCTAGAGATGCAGCGCGAAATCAGGCGAGCTCTCGGTGGAGCCTGGGATGAAGAGTTAGAGCCCTTTCGCCACGCCGGCGATGCCACACCGGTGGTCTGGTTTCACCGAGTTGGTTAGGCCATCCTCATCACCGAAAGGCTGAGACCTAGTTCCCGGCGCACCGCAGCGCTGCGCTGAGACCGAAGTGCAATAAACGACAAGGCCACGGAGACTAGGAATGATCCACCGAGTAGGACTAAGTCCGTCACCACTCGGTGAATACTCGGCTTAGAGGCTGCGAAATGCCACAACAGCGTTGTGTCCGCCAAAACCAAAGGAGTTACTAATCGCCAGCTGAGGACCGTTACCCAGGTCTCGAGGCGAGGTGACAACATCGAGTGGGATGGCCTCATCTTGGTTGTCAAGATTAATGGTCGGTGGTGCCACTGACTCATAAATTGCTTTGACAGTGAAGAGAGCTTCGAGTGCTCCCGTTCCACCGAGGAGGTGACCAGTGGCAGCTTTGGTAGCCGATACGGGAATTTTCCCGACGCGATCACCAAAGACAGATTTGAGTGCGGCAAATTCAGCGATATCTCCCACTGGCGTGGAAGTTGCGTGGGCGTTGATGTGGGTCACATCATCCGGTGTCGCACCGGATTGCTTCAACGCTGCATGGACAGCACGGGAAGCGCCTAAGCCAGCAGGGTCCGGAGCGGTGATGTGATACGAATCACTGGTGATTCCACCACCGGAAAGTTCGGCATAAATTCGAGCTCCGCGAGCTTGGGCATGCTCCAGAGTTTCTAACACCAAGGTCGCGGCACCCTCACCTAAGACAAAACCGTCGCGATCAACGTCATAAGGCCTCGAAGCGCGGTGGGGCTCATCATTGCGCCTGGAAAGCGCTTGCATGGCGGCAAAAGCGGCAATGGGCAGTGGGTGAATAACGGCCTCGGTTCCCCCTGCTACGACCACATCGGCTAACCCGAGCTGGAGGTGCGCATACGCGTTGGCGATGGACTCTGTGCCGGAGGCGCACGCGGAAACAACTGTCCTGGCGCCACCCCTGGCACCAAGTGCCATGCTCACTGCAGCGGCTGAGGCGTTGGGCATCAACATGGGAATCGTCATGGGCAATACGCGTCGGGGACCTTTTTCACGCAGTGTGTCCCAGCCATCGAGCAAAGTCCAGAGGCCCCCGATTCCGGTGGCATAGTCGACCAGGATGCGCTCAGGATCAACATCAGGTGAGCCTGCATCCGCCCATGCTTCGCGGGCGGAAACCAGGGCGAACTGAGCCGAGGGGTCCAGGCGCTTGCTTTCCTGACGTGTGAGTACTTCCTCGGCCGGCACTTTGGCCTGGCCAGCAAAAGTAACGGGCAGTTCATGGGCGGCGACCCAATCATGTTCCAATGTCGTGACGCCAGATTCCCCGGCCAGCAAGGCTTTCCAGGTGGACGCTACATCGCCCCCAAGGGGAGAGGTAGCACCTAATCCGGTGACAACGACAGTGGTCATGAGTGAGTTAGCTGCGCCCTAAACTTTAGGCCTGAGCCTTGGTGATGAAGTCGACTGCTTCGCCCACAGTGGTGAGGTTCTTGACCTCATCGTCGGGGATTTTCACATCAAACTTCTCTTCAGCGTTGACCACGATGGTCATCATGGAGATGGAGTCGATGTCGAGGTCATCGGTAAAGGATTTTTCCAATGCGACCTGATCAGCAGCGATGCCAGTTTCATCCGTGATGAGCTCAGCCAATCCAGCCAAAACTTCGTCCGTAGTGTGTGCCATAAGTGTTCTCTTTCTTTCGTGTGTCGTGGACCGGCTCCAATCTTAGAGCCAGTGGTGGGCTCTAAGGCAGTTTGACGACCTGTGCGCCAAAGACTAATCCGGCGCCAAAACCAATCTGAAGCGCCAACCCACCAGATGCTTCGGGGTGCTCTTGCAACAACCGGTGCATAGCTAAGGGGATAGATGCCGCTGAAGTGTTGCCTGTGGTTTCGATGTCACGGGCGATGAGCACGCTCTCGGGCAGTTTCAACTGCTTGGCAAATTCATCAATAATGCGCATATTTGCCTGGTGGGGGACAAAGGCAGTGAGCTCCTCGACGCTGACACCGGAAACATCAAGCGCTTCTTTGGCAACCTTGGCCATTTCCCAGACAGCCCAGCGGAACACAGTTTGGCCGTCCTGGCGCAGAGTAGGAAATTCACCCTCAGGGTCATCAAATGCTTCGCGCACGGGCCGATCCATCCCCACGGCATCCCATTTGGAGCCATCTGAGCCCCACACTGAGGGTCCGATTCCTACCTCATCGCTGGGCCCAACAATGGCAGCACCCGCTCCATCACCGAGTAGAAAGGAGATACTCCGGTCATCGGGTTTGGCAAAGTCACTGAGTTTTTCGGCGCCCACTACGAGAACATAGTTCGCACTTCCGGCGCGAACCAGGGCATCGGCTTGAGCAATCCCGTAGGTGTAGCCTGCGCAAGCGGCAGAAATGTCGTAGGCAGCAGCGGGCGTTGCTCCCACCCGATCGGCTAGCAAAGCTGCCAGAGACGGCGTCTGCACGGGGTTACTAATGGTGGCAACAATGACCGCACCAATCTCGGTGGGATCAATTCCTGCTTTAGCGATCGCTTCGTTTGAGGCCTCTAGCGCCAAATCGATGGCGGCCTGCGACGCGCTAGAACGGCGGCGTTCAATAATGCCGGTGCGTTGGCGAATCCATTCGTCCGAGGAATCGATGGGTCCTGCGACGTCCTCGTTACTCACCACAGTGTCGCCTCGCGCTGCGCCCAAGGAGAGGATTTTGGTGTGGGCTGCACCCACGGATTGCAGTAGAGGGCTCATGAGGCGATCACCATATCTCGTGCCGTATTAATGTCATCGGGATTATTCAGCGCCACAGTCGGTGTCCCTTTCAACGCTCGCTTAGCGAGCCCTGCCAGGGCTCCCGCGGGAGCAAGTTCTATCATGCCTTCAATGTTGTCCTTCTCAAAGGAGGCCATGCAGTAATCCCAGCGAACCGGTCTGGCAACCTGGTCCACCAGGTAGGCAAGTGCGTCCCTGCCAGTGTTCACTCGGGAACCATCGCGGTTGGTATAGAGCGGGGAGCGGGGGTCTTGGGAAGGAGTTTTGGCTGCTGCCTCAGCGAGAGCCTGCACCGCACTTGCCATATAAGGAGTGTGGAACGCTCCGGCAACGGTGAGCGGAATAACGCGCATGCCAGCCGGTGGCGCTGTGGCAAAAGCATCGAGAGCCGACTGTGCTCCAGCTGCGACAACTTGCCCACCACCGTTGTAATTGGCGGGGTGTAAACCAGCGGCCACCAGGGCTGCCTCTACTTGGTCGATTTCGCCACCGATGATGGCGGCCATACCGGTGGCCTCCAGCGCGGAGGCCTGCGCCATGGCTTTACCGCGCAGTGCCACCAGAGAGAGAGCATCCTCATCCGTGAGGACACCAGAAAGGGCAGCTGCGCTAAATTCGCCCACCGAGTGTCCGGCAAAGCTTAAGAGTTGATCTTCAGGAAGGGCCGCAAGGAGAGCGCGACCGGTGAGGATACCCGCCGCCACGATCAGGGGCTGGGCTATGGCGGTGTCGGTAATGGTTTCTAAGTCACTCGTGGTGCCGTGGGTGACCAGGTCAATCCCTAAGGACTCAGACCAGCGTCCCACGGTCGCGGCGTGTTCGGGATGCTCCAGCCAGGGGCTGAGGAAACCAGGTTTTTGAGACCCTTGGCCGGGGGAAGCAATAACGAACATGGTTTCTAGTCTTTCCGTGATGGGCAAACCCGACGTGGTAGGTAATCACCGATAAATACGGAGAAATACTGTAGGTAATCTACAGCGCGGCCCGAGACCGCGGTTTTGCGGGTGCTTTAGGTTCGTTCATCGTGCCAAGAATGATGGCCATGTGAAGGGTGAACGCATCCCGGGGTGCACCAGGGTCCCAGGTGACCAACTCTGCAATTTTTTTGAGGCGATAGCGCACTGTGTTGGGGTGCACAAACAATTCCCGCGCGGTGGACTCCAACGAATGACCTGTCTCAAAATACGTCCACATGGTGGTCAAGAGGTCTAAAGGATGATCACGCAGGGGCTCATAAATTGTGGTGATCAATGCCCGCCGCGCCAGAGGGTCTCCGGCCAGTGCCCGCTCGGGTAGCACCTCATCGGCAGACAGCGGCCGAGGAAGCTCACGCAGGCTCTTGGCTGCGGTAAAGCCAGCTAGTGCGGCCTTCGCGCTCTTGACCGCATCGACTACAGAGTCCACTTCCGGGCCCAACACATAGGGACCTGGCCCAAAACAGCCATCGAGTGCGCTAGCAATCTCGGCAAAAGACGGTGGTGTCGTGGTGGGTTGCTCCTCGTCGGGGCCGTTTGCACCGACCACGACAACTAAGCGATTGCCTTGAACTCCAACCAAAACATCTGCCTGATGGTGGCGGGCAATGCGACGAATCTCGTCAACATCCACCGCACGCGGACTGGTACCCACAAAAACTGCGACTCCCCCATCGCCTGTCCAACCCAGGGCCGCAATCCGAGAGGTTAATTCTTGGTCGTACTCCCCACTCAGGATCGAATCGACCACCAAAGCCTCCAAGCGGGCATCCCACAAGCCCCGGGCTTCAGCTGCACGAGCGTAGACATCGGCAGCGGCAAAGGCTATCTCGCGGGAATAGAGCAAAATGGCTTCGCGCACTTCGCTGGGCGCGTCACGAAGGTGGTCTTCGACCACCTCCACGGTGACTTTGATCAGCTGAAGCGTTTGTTGCAAACTCACCGAACGTAGTAGTTCACGCGGTGCCGCCCCGAACACATCCGAGGCAATCCACGGTGTTGATTGGGGGTCATCAAACCAGCTAATAAAAGAGGTAATACCGGCCTGAGCAACCATGCCCACAGCCGAGCGCCGCCCTGGGGGCATGCTCCCATACCAGGGCAGAGTCTCACCGAGTTTCTCTAGGGTCGCACTAGACATCTCGCCAGAAATACTCCGCAACCATGACAAGGTCTGCTTTTTTGTGATTGCAGCGCCCATCAACAGCCTCTCTGGCAAACGTGCGGGATGATCTTAGGACTCGCCGCCAACAGATCCGCTGGTTCCCTCGGCGACATCGAGCAGTGAATACTTGTCGATGGCGCGCTGGAGTGAATCGGCAGGCACTAAGCCTTCAGCGGCTAGGCCTTGGAGGACGCGTGCGGTCACAGAGGGTCCATCAATGGCGAAATAGCGCCTGGCGGCAGCGCGGGTGTCGCTAAAGCCAAAGCCATCAGCACCCAAGGTGAGGTAGGTGCCCGGCACGAATTCCCGAATCTGGTCCTGGACTGCGTGTGTGAAATCACTCACGGCCACAAAAGGTCCGGCTTGACCCTGAAGCTTCGAGGTTACATAGGGAACCTGAGCTGGCTGCTCGGGGTGTAAGAAGTTGTGACGATGCGCAGCCACACCGTCGCGACGCAACTCATTCCATGAGGTCACCGACCACACGTTTGCTTTCACACCCCAGTCGTTAGCCAGGAGGTCTTGAGCTTCAAGAGCCCAGCGGATACCCACACCCGAAGCCAAAATGGTGGCCTCAACGCTACTGGGATGAGTTCCCGGGGACACCAGGTGGAGCCCCTTCAGGACACCCTCAATATCGAGGTTCTCTGGTTCTGCGGGCTGCAGCATTGGCTCGTTATAGATGGTGATGTAGTACATCACGTTGGGGTCTTCGTGCTGACCGCCATACATCCGCTCAAGCCCAGCTTTCACGATGTGGGCAATCTCATAGGCGTAGGCAGGGTCATAGGTGACCACCGCGGCATTGGTCGAAGCCAGCAGCGGGGAGTGGCCATCAGCGTGCTGAAGCCCCTCACCGGTGAGCGTGGTGCGTCCCGCCGTGGCGCCCATGATGAACCCTCGGGCCATCTGGTCGCCGGCAGCCCAGATGGCGTCACCCGTGCGCTGGAAACCAAACATGGAATAGAACACGTAGATCGGAACCATCACCTCGGCGTGGGTGGCATAACTGGTGCCCATCGCTGTGAATGCGGCAAAAGCGCCGGCTTCATTAATTCCGGTGTGCAGAATCTGGCCTTCAACACTTTCCTTGTAAGCCAGGAGCAATTCACGATCGACCGAGGTGTAGCTCTGGCCGTGGGGGTTATAGATCTTCGAGGTAGGGAAGTAGGCGTCCATACCGAACGTTCTCGCCTCATCGGGAATGATCGGTACCAAGCGGTGACCGAAGTCCGGATTTTTTAGCAAGTCCTTCAACAGCCTGGCAAAGGCCATGGTGGTGGCGACTTCTTGTTTTCCCGAACCCTTCTTGGATATCGCGTAGGTGTCATCTCCAGGCAAGGAAACCTGAGTGAATTTGGATCGGCGCTCGGGCACGAAACCGCCGAGAGCACGACGCTTCTCTAGCAGATACTCGATTGCCTCATCTTGCTCGCCCGGGTGATAGTAGGGAGGCTGATAGACGTCGGCCTCTAGGGCTGAATCGGTAATGGGGATTCTCATGTCATCCCGGAAATCTTTTAGATTTTCCAGGGTGAGCTTTTTCATCTGGTGGGTGGCGTTTCGACCCTCGAAGCTGGACCCTAGACCGTAACCCTTGACCGTCTTGGCAAGGATTACGGTGGGCTGACCCTTGTGATTTACGGCGGCCTTGAACGCTGCATAGACCTTGCGGTAGTCGTGTCCGCCGCGCTTGAGATTCCAAATGTCGTCATCGCTCATGTGATCGACCATGGCAAGAGTCTTCGGGTCGCGCCCAAAGAAGTTCTCGCGAACGTAGGCACCGCTCTCTGCCTTATAGGTTTGGTAGTCACCATCAGGCGTGCGATTCATCAAATCTCGAAGAGCACCCTCGCTATCCGCGGCCAAGAGCGAATCCCATTCGCGACCCCAGACAACTTTGATGACATTCCATCCGGCTCCGCGGAAGAAGCTCTCCAGTTCCTGGATGATCTTGCCGTTACCGCGAACAGGGCCATCGAGGCGTTGCAGATTGCAGTTCACGACAAAGGTCAAGTTGTCGAGGTCATCATTGGCAGCTAGCTGCAGCGCGCCACGACTTTCCACCTCGTCCATTTCGCCATCACCTAAGAACGCCCACACGTGTTGCTCACTGGTATCGGTGATTCCGCGGTTGTGCATATAGCGATTTGCTTGTGCCTGATAAATCGAATTGATCGGACCTAGCCCCATCGACACTGTGGGGAATTGCCAGAACTTGGGCATCAGGCGAGGGTGAGGGTAGGACGATAATCCGCCACCGGCGTGAGATTTTTCTTGGCGGAAGCCATCAAGCTGCGTGGTACTCAGGCGTCCTTCTAGGAAAGCTCGCGCATACATGCCCGGTGAGGCATGGCCCTGGTAGAAAATATGGTCGCCGCCACCGGGATGGTCTTGACCTCTAAAGAAGTGGTTGTGGCCAACTTCGTAAAGAGAAGCTGAGGAGGCATAGGTGGAGATGTGTCCTCCGACACCAATACCCGGGCGCTGTGCACGGTGAACGGTGATCGCTGCATTCCAGCGAATCCAGGCGCGAAAACGGCGCTCAATGTCTTCATCACCCGGGAAATCAGGCTCATTTTCCGGCGCGATAGTGTTCAAATAATCGGTGGTGGGCACCATGGGCACACCCAGATGAAGCTCTTTGGACCGTTTGAGCAAGCTCAACATGATCTCTCGGGCCCGTTGATGACCGGACTGCGCTACGACAGCATCGAGGGAATCGTTCCACTCGTTGGTTTCTTGTGGATCCGAGTCCATCTGGTGAAATGAATAGGGATCTTGGTCGTTTACGGCCACCCTGACCTCTTCCTGTGTGTGGTAGATCGGGACTTATCCTGACCCCGGGATCGCCAAGGTCATAGTGGTGAGCAAGTCTAGTGCTCGAGAATGCGGGGGGAAAGTGCGCATCGCAGGTATCCTGTTGTGGTTTAGCATGGAGCCTTGGGCCTGTAGCTCAGTTGGTTAGAGCGCCACGTTTACACCGTGGATGCCGGGGGTTCGAGTCCCTCCGGGCCCACCATTTTTTCTACGCTTTTCCCTAAGGAATCGACAGTGTCTCGATCGATAATTCTTGTTGTGGTTGCCGCTCTGTTGTGGTCGACTACGGGCACCGCCGCGTTTCTCCTGGGAGAGGATGCTTCACCCTTCGCTATTGGTGCAGCGGTCTTTGGTTTCGGCGGCGCGCTACTAGCGGTCATTGGCGGGCGCGGTTCGCTTAATATTTGGCGTAAGCGCTCAGCTTCGCCCATGGCTGGTCCTGGGAAGTTTGGGAGTTGTCGCCTACCCACTGTTTTTTTATGCCGGCATGTCTCTTGCCGGAATTGCGTTGGGAAATGTTGTCGCGCTGGTTCTTGGCCCTCTCACCTCGGCGGTGTTCGAATGGACCCTTGATCGACGACCTCCATCACCTCGGTGGTGGTTCGCCTCCGCCGGTGCAATGGGGGGAGTGATCCTGATGAGCTTTTCCGATATTGAACTTGGCGGTGGACGAAGTGCCAACGTCGCGCTGGGGCTGCTCTTCGCCTTGGGCGCTGGAGTGGCCTATGGGACCTACACTTTCGCTCTCTCCCGCATTATTCGTGCCGGGAATCCTTCGCGATCCGCTTCAGGTTCGCTCTTTGGCGCCGCTGCACCGATCTTGCTGGTGGTGTTGTTCTTCAGTAGTTCTAGCCTCACTTTCTCCTGGAGCACGCTTGGCCTACTGAGTTATCTCGTGGTTGGGCCTGTTGTCGTTGCGTATCTGGCTTTTAGCGCAGCGCTGCGGTCATTGCGCTCCAGCAGTGTGGGGACGCTTGCTCTCGTTGAGCCATTGGGAGCGACGATTTTGGCGATTGTCATCGTCGGAGAATCCTTGGGCGCGCTTGCGATAGCAGGCATGGCGCTGGTCCTGGTTTCCCTGGTTTTGTTGGCGCTCCATGTTGATGAGCGGGACTCGTCGCGAAGCGCCTATTCTTGAGCAATGGTTGATGACATGGACGTAAGCGACCTTGACGATGCTCCACGGCGCAAAACTTTTGAACCGCCTGCGCCAGAGGAAGCCTTCGCTGATTCAATCCCGATTCTTGATGGGGTTGAGCCCCTAGATAACACTGCAGATAATCAGCTTCGAAGCGTCAACCCCCCAAGCTTTGATTCACCCAGTATCGACACACCCGGTAGTGGTCTACCAAGTTCTGATCTCCCAAGTTTTGATCCATACGCCGCTGATTCACAGAGCACTAATCCACTCGGGCTTGTTGACCCCACCCCCGAACCCTTTGGCCTTAGCGCAGCGCCGGAGTATTTGCCCCCGCCGGTGCGGAAGTCTCTGAGTGAGGCAGAAATCTTTGCCCGATTTGATAACGAGGCTTCGGCCACCACCGACCTGCTGATGGCCCTGGAGCGTCAAGTAGCGCTCAAGATGGATGACGAAGAAGCTTTCGAATCGTGGTCGGCAGTGATTGGCCAACTCAGGCCACATGATGCACAAGCGATTATCGATCACGAACGCATCATTTTTGATGGGGGAGTTCCCGGGCCTTTGGTGCTCCCCCCGGAGGTGGATGAAGTTCTCTCCTCGGATGAGCCCAGTACTGACGAGCCCAGCACCGACGAGCCCAGTACCGACGAGCCCAGTACCGACGAGCCTGGCGATGATGTTTCTGAGAGGGAAGACGGACTGCTTCGAGAAATTCTGCCCGATATGCCCTCTGCTTCCGATACCAGTGTCGAAGAGTTCGACGATGAGGATTCGATACCGGTTATGCCCGTGAACAAAGAGCGTTGGCCTTTGGCTCAAGCTGCAGTGGAGCCCTTGGATAGTGAAGGGTCAGTCGCTGATTCTGCCTCGGTGGCTTCTCCTGGAACGCTGGCGTTGTTCTTCTCATGGTTTGTTTCCGCCGTTCCCCTGGTGGCTCTCTCTGCGGCTGCTTATCTGGTGTTCCGTGGCCTGGGTGTCCTCGAGGTGGCTGTGGGTGTTGCCAGCGCCTCGGTGTTGACAGGGTTAGTTATTGCCCAGATGGCACGATCTGCTGCGAGAGGACCCTCTCGTCATCTTTCTGCCCCGCCAGCGCTGAGTAGCGTTGGCGGTGGCGTCATGGCCGTGATTCTTGTTTTACTGCGCGCGAGTGTGACCCTTGCCCTGCTCTGGGTGGCCCAGGCCGTGGTCGTCACTGTAGTTCTGTCCTCTGGGCTATGGACTGCTAGTACAGCCTTGCTATCGCTCATTGCTAGCGCCTTCGTCGCGGCGGTGGCCATCGCCTTAGCACTTCTGGGCGGTCGCACGCTTCGGGTGGCGATGTTTGTCAGTGGGGGTCTTGGCGTTCTGGGCATGGCGGCACTTATCGTGATTGCCGCGCCGGATCTGAATATGGGGATCAATCTCTCCTGGAGCTCCAGTGCGATGCCCGTGCTGGCCTCGGTATCTCTCGTGCTTGCTGGCCTACTACTTATGATCGGCTCACTCGGTGGAGATCAGCTGCGCTTGTCGCCTAGTTCCACTCGACGAACTCTCGTCCCTGGTGTGATCAGCGGGTTGGTCTCGATGGTTCCACTGGCTCTGATGACGCTCTTTTTTGCTTGGTGGGCAGAGAGTTCCGCGCTGGCCGGTTTGGGCTTATTGGCCGATCCGATTCAGACCATCATCGAAGGCCTGCCCCTGTGGTATCCCGCACCGGCCATCCTGGTTCTGGCGATGCCGCTGGTGGGTCTTGCTTCCTTGGTGGCATATTCCACCGGTTCGGAAGTAACCCGCGTGGGAATTCCTGGAGACCGTCGGGTCCACACCGTTGCAGTGAGCGTACTGATCGCAGCTGGCTTGGCGACACTGGTGGTCCTTGAATTTGATGTCAGCTCGACTCTGCCCGATCTGGTGTTCACCCTCGGTGTCGTTATGGCCGCATGGGCTGGATTCGTTGTGGTCGAAGGTGCGATGGGAACCGAGGGCTCCCATCGTCCCGGTATTAGGCTCAACCCCGCACCGGTGATTGCAATGATGCTCGGTGTTGGCTTGGGCCTTGGCGCTACCTCATCGTCGGTGGCGTGGTTGTCCTGGCAGGGGTATTTGTTCCCCTTAGCCGAACAAGCTGGACTAATTGATCTCGCTCCCGCACAGCCGGGGGTTCTCCTGGCGCTGGTCTCTGGCGCTGTGGTGTCGTTTGTTGCTGCTGCGATAAGCCTGAACAAGAATCGAATCGCAGTAGAAGATGCCTAAGACCGCCAAAACGGCACCTTCACAGGGCTGGACGGTGGCCACCGTTGTCGAGCAACTAGAGGATCTGTGGCCAGAATCGGGTGCTGAGGCCTGGGATAGCCCCGGTCTTGTGGTGGGCGATCCCCACCAACGAGTGAACTCCATTCACCTGATGGTCGACGCCGTTGCGGGGTCCATTGATGAGGCACTCGAGCAGGGCGCTGATTTGATCATTGCCCATCATCCGTTGTTGCTCCGGCCCGTAACGACGGTTGCCGAGTCGAACTATAAGGGCAGTATCGTCTCCAAAGTTATTCGCGGTGGCGCTTCGCTCTATGCCGCCCATACCAATGCCGACGTTGTCCCTACCGGGACTTCTGCAGTATTAGCCGATGCCTTGGGTTTGAAAAACCAGGTCCCCCTTGCCCCATCAGAGCGTCCCGGTTACGGTCTGGGCCGCGTGGGTGTGTTAGAAGAATCGATGAGTTTGTATGAGCTAGCGGTAGCACTGGGGGAAGTGTTGCCCCAGACCGCTGTCGGCCCCGTTGTTGCGGGGGATCCTGAACAGAGGGTTTCTAGGGTGTCTTTGTGCGCGGGAGCAGGAGATTCTTTGTTGTCCCATCCTGCAGTTCTGGCAAGTGATGTTTATATCACCAGTGATCTTCGGCATCACCCCGCCAGTGAGGCACGAGAACAGGCCCTGCTGGCTTCGGGCCCTGCCCTTATAAATATTTCCCACTTTGGCGCAGAATGGTTGTGGTTGGATACCGCAGCCGAGCAATTGCGCGAAAGACTTGGCATCGACGTGGTGGTGAGCGACCTAACAACGGATCCGTGGACCTTCCAGGTTCAGCGGATGGAGGCGTAATGGCATTAGTAGCTCCCCCAGAAAAACAAGCACGGCTGTTGGAACTTGCCGATTGCGACCTGGCGCTTGCCCGGGCTCAGGCGACACTGCGAGGGTTGCCGGTTGCTTTGCACGTGCCAACGCTAGAAGCCGCCATTGATGAGATTAAGACACGTCGACACGACACGTTTGTTGAACTAGAAGGAATCCGCTCCGAACTTGAGCGAGCCGAATCTGATGTGAAACTGGTCCAGGCGCGCATCGCCAAAGACTCTGAGCGATTGCAGCACACGGCCAACGCCAAAGAGGCAATGGGCCTAGAACACGAATTAGAGTCGCTTCGCACCCGAGCAGCCCATTTAGAGGACATTGAGCTAGCCATTATGGAAAAGCTGGAGGTTTCCGAATCCGCTTTGGCCGGGCGCGATGCTGAATTAGCCACCGCTGATGCGGCTTTGCTGGGTGCACGGGATGAACAAGATCGCCAAACCCAGGAACTCACCGCGGAAACTCGCCGGCAACGTGAGATTAGAGACGCCATCGTGGCCGATCTTTCCCAGGATTTAGTGGAGCTCTACGAACGCCAGCGTGAGCGCTACGGCGCAGGCGCTTCGCACCTGAGATTTGGTGTCTCTAGTGCCAGTGGGGTGGCGCTGACTGAATCGGATCTGCAACATGTTCGTGAAGCGCCGCTGGATGAGGTTCTCATGTGCCCTAATAGCAACGCAATTTTGGTGCGAACCGCTGAGTCGGGCATATGAGCCTGGAACGCCTGGTCGTCGAAGCTGACGGAGCATCGCGGGGGAATCCTGGTGACGCTGCCGGGGGAGCTGTCGTTATCGATCCAAGCTCCGGAGAAATATTGGTCACCGCCGGTGTTCTCTGCGGACATGCCTCTAATAATGTCGCTGAATATCGGGGCATGATTGAGGGCATTGAAATTGCGCGAGAGTTAGCGCCGGAGGCAACACTGCATGTGAAATTGGATTCCAAGCTGGTTGTTGAGCAAATGTCGGGGCGTTGGAAAATCAAGCATCCAGATATGAAAGACCTTTCTATCCGAGCCCACGAAGTGATTCGGGGTGCATCAGTGAGTTTTGAATGGGTTCCCCGAGAAGAGAACAAGCGAGCAGATGCCGCGGCAAACGCTGCGCTTGATCGCAAAGCGTCCTACCGTCTGCCCTAGCCGGTTGCAGCTTTTCGCCCTAGTCTAAAAAGCGTTAGAAAGGGTCGGCCAGGCAATCGCGTCGTTGTGTATGCAACGCCGAGGAACGTCCGGGCTCCAAAGAGCAGGGCGGTGGGTAACACCCACCCGGAGTAATCCGCGAGATAGTGCCACAGAAAATAAACCGCCTGGTTCGCCAGGTAAGGGTGAAAAGGTGGTGTAAGAGACCACCAGGGGTTCGGGTGACCGAATCTGCTAGGTAAACCTCGCCCGGAGCAAGGTCAAACAGACACCCATCAGGTTGCTCGTCTGAGTGTTGGGTAGGCCGCTAGAGGTTGCTGGTAACAGTAACCCAAGAAAGATGATTGCCACCGAGGTTCGCCTCGGGACAGAACCCGGCGTATCGGCCGGCCCCTTCTAACTTATAAACTGCGCAACACGGTGACGACTTTGCCCATCACGCTGGCATGATCGCCCAAGATTGGCTCGTACGCGCTGTTTTGGGGCAACAACCAGGTGTGTCCATCGCGTTGCTTGAAAACCTTCACGGTTGCCTCGTCATCGAGTATGGCTGCCACAATGTCGCCATTTTCTGCGGTGGCTTGTTCGCGAACGACCACCCAGTCACCATCACAAATCGCGGCGTCGGTCATGGAATCTCCGACGACTTTCAACATAAACAGGTTTCCATTGCCCACAAGCTGACGCGGCAGACCCACCACATCTTCAACGTGTTGCTCAGCGGTGATTGGAACACCCGCGGCAATCCGACCCACCAGGGGAACGGCCACGATGTTGTCATTGAAAGAACCCAGCGGGGTAATGGTTGCTTCCGCGTGGGGGGTGAGGCGCTGCAGAATTTCGAGTGTGCGTGCTGTGTTGGCGTGGCGCTTGATGTAGCCGGCTCGCTCTAGTTGGCTGAGTTGGTGCGACACGCTTGAGGTAGACGAGAGTCCGGTGTTGTCGCAGATTTCTCGCATGCTCGGTGGCACGCCTCGTGAGTCAAGTGAGTACTCAATAAAGGCCTGGATTTTTTCCTGCTGTGGCGTCAACATTCCACCAGGGTAGCGCTAATCGAACAGTTTTTCTATACAAGCGTTCGAATATGTTGCGAGCGTGTCGGTGGTCCCTGGTCAAATAGAGCTTGTCGGGTGCTTGACATTGTCATCATTCGAACATATATTCGAAACAGAGATTCGGGCCGGTTCCTCCCGGCCGAGGGGTCGGCCCGAAACTCAAACTCCCAGAAGAGGAAAAACACCACATGAACGCTCAACCAACACTGCAGATCACCACCCGAGGACGCGTAGTCCTAGGCGCATTGATTGCGATACCGGTTTTGACCATCTCGATGTTCCTCGCCTCATCGGCAGCGAGCGCCGGGAGCGAGCCCATCGACAACACCTTTGATTATGTGACCGTTCTCTCCGGAGACACTTTGTGGAGCTTGGCAGAAATGATTGCTCCTGAGCGGGATCCCCGTGACGTGGTATCCGAGATCATGTCACTCAATGGACTCACCAGTGCGTCGCTCATGCCGGGACAAGAACTAGCGATACCTCGCTAGAGCATCAGGCTCTCGCCTACGATGGAGTAGTGACTAGCCTGGATGACTTGCCGCTTCGCGATGATTTGCGCGGCAAGCAGCCCTATGGGGCGCCGATGAATCCAGTGGCGTATGCGCTCAACGTCAATGAAAACACCCACCCGATCCCCGCTTCTGTTCGCGCCTCGATTGTGGAGGCGCTCGCGCAGGCGCTGGAATCTATCAATCGTTATCCGGATCGCGAGTTCACCGATTTACGTGAGGCACTCGCCCGCTACGCAAATTCCACCCACGACGGTGTCCCCCTGGATGCTGAGATGGTGTGGGCGGCCAATGGGTCAAACGAAGTTCTCCAGCATGCTTTGCAGGCTTTCGGGGGTCCAGGGCGGTCCGTCCTAGGTTTCCCTCCCACCTATTCGATGCACTCGATCATTGCCGAGTCCACGGGAACGAAGTGGGTTAGTGGCATGCGGGGCGATGATTTTGAGCTAAGCCCCGAGATTGTGAGCGAAGCAATCAAGCGCCTGGATCCCGATGTGGTGTTCCTGTGCACACCTAATAACCCCACGGGTGCGGCCATCTCACTGGAGATCATCGAGGCCGCCTATGAAGCATCTCGAGGGATGGTTCTTGTCGATGAGGCCTACGTTGAATTCTTGGCCCCGGGCAGTCCTACGGCTTCTGATTTGCTCGCTGGGCGAGCGAGACTGATGGTGTCGCGAACGATGTCGAAAGCGTTCGCATTCGCCGGGGCACGAGTGGGCTACCTACTGGCCGATCCCGCTGTTATCGATGCGCTTCGCCTGGTGCGGTTGCCCTATCACCTCTCCTCTCTCACCCAGGCCGCTGCGGTGGCAGCGTTGTCCCACACTGAGACGATGTTGAGCATGGTGGATGACATTCGCCACCAACGCGATCGACTGCTGCGTGAGTTGCCCAAGCTTGGCTACCCGGTTTGCGATTCTCAGGCAAACTTTGTGCTCTTTGGTGGGGTTAGCGATCCGCAGGAGCTTTTTGGCAAACTTTTGGCACACGACATATTGATACGCGATGTGGGGATTGAAAATCACCTCAGAGTCACCGCTGGAACGGAACAAGAGACCAGCTACTTCCTTGAGAGACTAGCTACAATGGGGTCGTGACTTCCGTTTCTCGAACCGCATCCAAAGAGCGTTCCACCTCGGAGTCGACTGTTCGCCTCTCGCTCAATCTTGATGGCACCGGAGCGTCGTCTATTTCGACCACGGTGCCCTTTTACGACCACATGTTGACCGCGTTGTCCAAGCACTCCCTGATTGATCTCACCATTGAGGCTTCAGGCGACACCGATATCGATGTTCACCACACGGTGGAAGACACGGCAATTGTCCTCGGTGAAGCGTTGAAAGAGGCGCTGGGAGATAAAGCAGGAATTGCACGTTTTGGTGACGCCTTGGTTCCCTTAGATGACGCCCTTGCTCGCGCTGTGGTGGACATCTCGGGACGACCCTATTTGGTCCACACGGGTGAACCTGAAGGGTTTGAATATCACGCCATTGGGGGCCACTTCACCGGTTCATTAGTCCGCCACGTGTTCGAAGCGATCACGATGCACGCGGGGCTAACCGTTCACATCACAGTGCTCGATGGGCGCGATCCTCACCACATTGCCGAGGCAGAGTTCAAAGCATTTGCCAGGGCTCTGCGTCAAGCCGTGGCACTCGATGAGCGTGTGGAGGGCGTGCCCTCCACGAAAGGCGCCCTCTAAGCGTGGCGCCTTCGGTTGTTGTTTACGATTACGGCTCGGGCAACGTTCACTCGGCGCTCAAAGCGCTCGAGCACGCTGGTGCCAGCGTCAGTCTCACCAGTGACCGCAAGGCAGCACTTGAAGCTGATGGTCTTGTGGTGCCAGGCGTGGGAGCTTTTGCCAGTGTGATGGAGGCACTCACCAGCGTCGGCGGTGGGGACGTGATTGATGCACGCATTGCCCGGTCTCGTGCCGTTTTGGGAATTTGCGTGGGGCTTCAGGTGCTCTTTGAATCTGGCAGTGAACACGGTGTGCTCACCCCGGGTCTTGGCCAGTGGCCAGGAAGTGTGGACAAACTGGATGCGGATCGCCTGCCGCATATGGGCTGGAACACCGTCGATGTTGCCCCTGGTAGCGCGCTATTTCGCGGTGTGGAAAACGAGCGGTTCTATTTCGTCCACTCATATGCGGCCACCCAGTGGTCACTGGTGGATACGGCCCCCTTGCCCGCGCCGGTGGTCAGCTGGGCAGAACATGGCCAACGGTTTGTCGCGGCGGTAGAAAATGGACCACTGTGTGCTACCCAATTTCACCCTGAAAAATCGGGAAAAGCAGGGCTCAAGCTGTTAGAAAACTGGGTTTCTAGTCTCTAACCAGTAGCGGAGAACCTGGGGGTTTTCAAACCGGGGTAGTATTTATTTCTTGTGCCCACGAGGGTGCGCAATTACTTAATCCTCACTACATAAGGTTCAGTCTTTTAGTCACTATGAACGAATTCTCGCAATCTCCAGCACTGACTCTCTTTCCCGCGGTCGATGTCTCTGGAGGCAAAGCAGTTCGACTAGTTCAAGGCGAAGCCAGCAGTGAGACTTCCTATGGCGATGCCGTCGAAGCTGCCGAGCAGTGGGTGAAACAGGGTGCCACGTGGTTGCACCTGGTTGATCTTGATGCGGCGTTCGGGCGAGGGAGCAACCGAGCTGTTATTCGACGAGTAGTCAGAGCAGTGGGTAAGAAAGTCAATATTGAGCTCTCTGGTGGGATTCGCGATGACGAATCCCTGGAGGATGCTCTCTCCACTGGTGCGGCTCGAGTGAACCTGGGAACGGCTGCGTTGGAAAACCCCGAGTGGACGGCTCACGTTATCTCTGAATACGGCGAGGCCATCGCTGTGGGTCTTGATGTTCGTGGTGAAACCCTGGCGGCCAGGGGATGGACCCAAGAAGGCGGCAACCTTTTTGAAACCCTAGATCGACTCAATGAGTGCGGGTGTGCTCGGTTTGTGGTCACCGATGTCACCAAAGATGGCACCATGCAAGGCCCTAACATTGGTCTTTTGACCCGTGTGTTGGGGGCAACCAACCACCCCGTTATCGCTTCGGGAGGAATTTCTTCCCTCGATGACATCGCCGCATTACGTGAACTTGTGCCGCTGGGCTTGGAGGGAGCGATTTTGGGTAAGGCCCTTTATGCTGGCGCCTTCACCCTCACTGAGGCTTTGGATGTCGCCGGCCACTGATTCTGCCGGTCAGCCCTTTCACGGGCGAAGCTTTAGCCCGCAACCCTTCGCCGGTGACACCGGCGAAGCAGACCCGGTTCTCCTTGCAGCTCTAGAAAACTTTCATGCCCTCGTTCCCGGGGTGGGAACCCCCGCCGTTGAGGTTCTAGAAGCCGCGTGGTGCTCGGTGGTTGAGCGACTGCGCAGTGCACGAGTTCTGATTCCCCTGATTGCCCAGGCGGGCGATGTGGGTCTCACCGCCGAAGGTAAAACGGTGGAAAAAACCCAAGAGCTTTCGGTTATCCATGTTGAGGGCCCCGATGGGCGTGCTGTGGCACCGATATTTTCCTCGACCGAGACAATGTCTGCCTGGAATCCCCAGGCGAGGCCCATCCCTGTTCAAGCCGCGCGCGCTGCCTTGGCCGCGGGTGCGGACGGACTGGAGCTGGTTGTTCTCGACCCGGGGAACAAATACTCCGTGGTCTTGAGAAGAAGTGCTCTTTCGAGTATCGCCACAGGGCTCCCTTATATTCCCCCATGGTCCAACCCGGAGGTGCTGGGAGCTATCGCTAACGCACTGCTTTTGGCATCGAGTGATGTTGTGTCCCACCGCGTGGTTCCGGGTGACCCCGGCCAACAGTTGGCTGGGCCTGAAGTGACGGTGGAACTGGCTCTGAGGCCCGGATTAAATGGTGTTGAGCTGGAGGCGGTGGTGTCCTCGATAACCACGGCGTTGAGTGGGAGCGAAATTATTTCTGCCGCCGCGGATGGAATGGGGCTCACCATTCTCCAGGCGTAAGCGCCATGGCACTGGTCAGCTAGTTAGTTAACGGCGCCGGTAAGTTTCTCGCCAGGGCCTTCGCCCGGGGCATCGGGGTAAGTGGAGGCTTCGCGGAATGCCAGTTGAAGTGAGCGCAGGCCATCGCGCAAGCTGCGGGCGTGGTGATCACCGATTTCAGGGGCCGCGGAGGTAATCAATCCCGCCAGAGCAATAATCAGTTTGCGCGCCTCTGCGAGGTCGGTTTCTTCCTTGGGGTTGTCCGAGAGCCCGCACTTGATGGCAGCCGCGGAGAGTAAATGCACGGCCACGGTGGTGATCACCTCGACGGCGGGAACTTCAGCAAGGTCACGACTGAAATCTTCACTAGTGAAAGCCACGAGGGCCACCTCTCTGCTCGCGTTGCTGGGCAAAGACTGGTAGTCTTTCCCAGGTTTTCAACGCAGTAATGTTGAAAGCTAGCGAAAGAGGAGAAACCTCCCACCCGCGTATGCCTGTAAGATTAAGGTTACCGGGTCGTTGTACTCCGTGAATTACCTGTAATTCACAGCGTTAAGGGTGCGAGAAAGCCGTTGGGCTTTTTGAGGTTCGCCCGCTTTTGCGTGAATTATCCGCAAAAAGAAGGGGAGATTGGCATCAGCGATCCTAGAATCAACGACCGCATTCGGGTTCCCGAGGTTCGCCTCGTTGGGCCCGCAGGCGAACAGGTCGGCGTAGTCCGCATCGACATTGCTCTTCGTTTAGCCCAAGAAGCTGACCTAGATCTCGTCGAGGTGTCACCGAACTCGAACCCACCGGTAGTCAAAGTAATGGACTACGGAAAGTTCAAGTACGAGGCGGCGCAGAAAGCAAAAGAAGCCCGCAAGAACCAGGCGAACACGATCCTCAAAGAGGTTCGTTTCCGACTGAAAATTGACACCCACGACTACGAAACCAAGCGCAAGCGTGCAGAATCCTTTCTGAAAGCTGGCGACAAGGTTAAGGCCATGATTCTGTTTCGCGGACGTGAACAATCACGCCCGGAGCAGGGAGTGCGTTTGCTTCAACGTTTTGCCGAAGATGTTGCAGAGTACGGCCTGGTGGAATTCACCCCGACCATTGATGGTCGAAACATGGTGATGGTCATCGGACCTCTGAAATCCAAGGCAGACGCTAAAGCAGCGCAGCTCAAAGCCAGCAAGAGAGAAGCCAGCGCGGCTGGGGCAACATCGGCACCTGCGCCAGCGAGCGCACCAGCAGCCCCAGTGGTTGAGGCTCCTACGCCAGATGCTCCCGT
>LIAY01000007.1 GCA_001438965.1 Microbacteriaceae bacterium BACL25 MAG-120322-bin65
GTTTGGGTTGGTCTGTGTCAGGGTCTAGGACATAGACCTCGATCGGAAACAGTTGCTCGAGGCTTAGATCAAATAGCCCAGCCTCCGTGGCTAACGGTGGCTGGGATGGCGTCTTGGGCCTGGTTAGCGCGTTAGCGCTGACTTCGCCCAAACCTTCGATATCTAGCCCGCCCCTGCTGCCAATGTGTTCAACCCGGCCGCGCACCTGCGCTGGACAATTCTTGGCGTTGGGACAACGCATATCCACATCGCCTGCTTTAGCCGGGGCGAGCGTGGCGGAACAATCTGGACACTGTGTGGGCATGACCCATTCGCGCTCAGTGCCATCTCGTTTTTCCACAACGGGACCTAAGACCTCCGGGATGACATCACCGGCTTTTCTCACCACCACGGTGTCGCCTATCAAAATGGCTTTGGCCTTGACCACATCCTGGTTGTGTAGCGTCGCACGCTCTACTTCACTGCCCGCCACCCGCACTGGATCCAAGACCGCATAAGGCGTAGCCCTACCCGTGCGGCCCACACCCACGACAATGTCGCGAAGCGTGGTGGTGACCTGCTCGGGTGGGTACTTATAGGCGATCGCCCAGCGCGGTGCACGAGAGGTGGCACCCAAGGCCGCCTGATAGGCAAATTGATCCACCTTGACCACAACACCATCAATTTCATGGCTCACATCATGGCGATGCTGCTCAAAATGGGCGATGTACTCGAGCACGCCCCGAGACGAATCAACAACTCTCACCTCATCAGAGGTGGGCAATCCCCAGGATTTCAGGATGTCATAGACGCCACTCTGGGTGGCAACAGGGGGAGAATCCCAAGCACCCATTCCGTGGACAATCATCGAAAGTCCCCCCAGGCGTTTGACCATCAGTTCCCGTTGGGCCTCGCTTTTGCCTTCGCTTTTCTGCCGCAGTGTTCCTGATGCCGCGTTTCTGGGATTGGCAAATATTTTGTCACTCGCCAAAGCCTGCCGGGCATTGAGATCCTCGAAAGCAGCTAAGGGGAAAAACACTTCCCCACGGACTTCGACCAGCTCGGGATGACCGGAGCCGGAGAGGACACTTGCGATAGAGGGAACCAACAAAGCGTTTTCAGTCACATCTTCGCCCGTGGTGCCATCGCCTCTTGTGGCGGCGGACACAAGCGTGCCGTTGCGATAACGCAGATTCAGGGCGAGCCCATCGATCTTTAGCTCACACAGATATGTCGCATCGTCATAGAGCGCATCAATCTTGGAAATCCAGGCTGTCATTTCCGATTCGCTAAAGACGTTATCGAGGCTAAACATGCGCTGCGCGTGAGTGACCGGTGAGAACAGCTCCCCTGTGCCAAAGCCCACGCTGCGGGTGGGGGAATCGTCACCGGCAAGTTCGGGAAAAGCTTCCTCAAGAGCCTGGAGTTCGGCGATCAACTGGTCATACTCAGCATCAGATGCCAGGAGCGCATCCTTTTGGTAGTAGGCCTCTTGGAGCTCCAGGATCCGCTGTGTGAGCCGATTGGCTTCTTGTCGCGCCTGGGAGAATTCCACTCTTCTAGTGTAAGCAGAATGGCCCATCTAGGAGCGGTTTATCCCCTAAACCGGTTGGCCCTCGGGAAGTCCGGTTCGAAGCTCAGCCGGTAAATGACCAAGGTCATTGTGGGTGAGCAAAACCGGCGGTTTGGCTGATCGCACCCGGATGATGGTCAAACCACAGTGTGCCTGATTAATCCCGATCCATCGCCAGGGAGAGGCGCCAAAAACTTCGCGAACAAACCACGCGATCACAAAGTTGTGGGTAATCAACAGCTCGTGGCTATCGTCCATCGACGGTGCAAACCACTGCGCCAGAGCGTCCGTCATTTGTGCTTCACCGGCAGAAATCTCCTCATTAGTAATACCGCCAAAGAAGGATTCAAACGCTGCAGGTGTCTCCCCGGTGGGTCCTGAGGGCACGCAATCCATCAGGAGGGCACTCGGTGTTGCCTGAGCTATTCCCAGTTGCCCGGTAATCACCTCGGCGGTGTCGATAGCGCGCTGCATCGGCGAGGTATAAGCCGCATCAAAGGTGACGGTTTTCAACCGATCAGCAATGAGGTGTGCTTGGTCTTTTCCTCGATCACTCAAGGGACCTTCGGGCAGACCAAATTCGGCATCCACTTGTTCACCGTGGCGAACAAGGTAGAGGTATCGAGACATACTCTGACCGCTTTCCCTTCTCTCGTTACTTCTCGCATCTTTGCGGAAGGTCCAGCCACGCTTTAGCCAGCGGTGATGATCTCCGCTAAAACATCCTCTGCCACAGCACCGACCACAACACCGCTCATCGCCGAGCTAGCCAACTCTCCAGCTAACACCGCAACATCATCAAGACCCACTTGTCCCAGGCGCACCAGCGCCTCATCACGGTCCACGAACTCACCGGTAGAAAGCTCGCTACGACCGAGTCGCATCATGCGGGTGTCGCTGCTTTCAAGCGCCAGCGCCGATGCTCCCGCCATATTGCCAATCGTGCGACGAAGCTCGTCCTCGGTGATCCCGTGTTCGGCCATGCGATGAAGTTCATCTCTCATGACCGAGGCCACCGTTGCCGCGTTACTGGGCGAAGTACCAGCAGCCATGCCGAAGAGTCCTGCGTCGGCGTAGCTGGAAGCAAAGCTATAGACGGAGTAGGCAAGTCCGCGTTTCTCGCGAATCTCCTGAAACAGCCTCGAGGACATTCCCCCACCAAGAATCGAGCTCAGCACACCCATGACGTGACGACGTTCATGCGTCGCCGTCAGTCCCGAGGTTGCCAAGGCGACAACTGCTTGCTCGAGTGGCCGAGAGACCACTAACGAGCCAGGAGCAAGATTGATAGCAGATGGCGTGCGTAGACGCCGCGCGGCTGGCCTGGCGCTCGTGCCCAGATCCCAACCGGAGCGTTGCAGAGCCTCTAAAACTTCTGCTACGACAACTTCATGGTCAAGAGCACCCGCGGCGGTGATGACGAGTTCTTGTGGCACGTAATACTTTTCGTAATGGCTGCGCACCGATTCGTTGGTTGCGCCGCGAATTGTTTCCGGGCTTCCCCCAATGGGTCTACCCAGTTCGTGCTCGCCCATCACCTTTTCAGTGATGCGCTCGTGGGCAACATCAGTTGGGTCGTCATCGGCCATAGCTAACTCTTCGAGAATAACCTGGCGCTCGAGCTCAAATTCCTTGGCGTCTAAAACTGAATCGGCGACCATGTCCGCTAACACATCAATGGCCATGGACAGATCTTGGTCTTGAACTTTGGCGTAATAGCAAGTGTGTTCTTTGGCAGTGAGCGCGTTGTGCTCACCACCCACCGAATCGAAAGCAACAGCGATATCTAGGGCACTTCGGGTGCTGGTGCCTTTGAACAGGAGATGTTCCAGAAAATGTGTCGAGCCGTAGGCGACATCAGATTCATCGCGGGAACCAACAGCAATCCAGAAGCCGATCGAAGTACTTAGTGCACCGGGAACCTTTTCGGTGAGAATTCGAACCCCGCTGGGATGCACAGTGCGTGAGACCGTGGCTTCACCGCTAGCGATAAAAGAGATTTCCGGCGTAGTGAGATCAAATTCGATAGCAGGCGACATAGCGCCCCTACCCTAGCGCTTTCGGCTAGAGACCGGGTGAGTGCCCTAAATGAAGTAAGGCCCGGCGAATTCGCCGGGCCTTACCCACAGTGCTAGTGAGAGCTAGGCCTTCTTGGCTGCCCTGACGGCAACCATTCCGAACCCAACCTTGTTCAGTACGTCAGCGATAACGTAAACAATTGCTGCGATAGCCACAGCAGAAGATACGTCAGCTCCGCTGAGCTTCATGAACTCCTCAGTTGCGGTACCGATGGGGTAAATTGCCCAACCGAGCATCACAAAGCGGCGCATGACCTTGACTGCGCTGGCTGCATAGTCTGGCATTCCAGCAATCTTGATCTGGAACACTGCGTAGACGATGTAGAGCCATGCGAGGGAGGAGATAACGAACCACAAGACGGTGGTCATGTCTCCTTCCATGCCAATCTCGCCGAGGTAACCCGTGGCGATCATGATGATGTCAGCAATGACGATGCGGGTAACGAAGCCCTTGGTAGCAGCTCCAGCGATCGCAACAATGAGACCGAACTCCACCAGCAACAGCGGGGTGGTGATCAACCAGTCAATGTAACGAAGCGGCACGGTGGCACTTACATCGCCAGCGGTAGCTGCAGCCTCACCGAAGTTAACAACTCCGGTCATGGTCCAGTACATGATTGCTGCGACGAAGGTGATGATTGCTGCGTAGGTTGCAGCGATACGGTGCTCGGGCTTGAGGTCGCCTCTCTCCAAAACGAAGTAGAGGGTTCCAGCCGCCATGGCGACGAAACCGAGCATAAAGAAAGCCTGCGTAATCACAAGCAGATCCATGATTCTCCCTTGACATGTTTCTGTTAGTTTTCCGCCCGCCGCCGCGACGGACCCGTCGGCGGGTGGTCGAGGATTTGTTCCTCTAACCGCAGGGGGCCAAAGACCCCCAGTAAGCGAAATTTAGGTTACTCCTTGGCCGACATCTTTTCTACACAAACGCCATGTTTAAGCTGAGTGTTTGCTGAAAGAAGAGAAAATTCTCGTCGCGAAATATTTAGGGCTGTCGCTTTAAACCCTGGTAAATAGCAATTTTTAAGAATTTTATAACGCTTTCGGGGTGGCCGAACATGACAAAAAACCAGACAAAAAATCGCAACTCACACAGCAAAAATACTAAAACAACGCAAAAGGGGCCGGTCCTCCGAAGAAGACCAACCCCTCTTTTGCGAAGCGTGTATTACTCGGCGGATTCTTCTTCGCCGGATCCTTCACCCTCGGCAACAACCGGGGAGAGCGAGAGCTTGCCGCGGTCGTCAATCTTGGAGATTTCAACCAAGACTTTCTGACCCACCGAGAGAACGTCCTCGACGTTGTCCACCCGCTTGCCACCGGCAAGCTTGCGAACCTCGGAAATGTGGAGCAAGCCATCTTTACCGGGAACCAGAGAAATGAACGCACCGAAGGCGGCGATCTTGACGACCGTTCCCAAGTACTGCTCACCCACTTCTGGGTTGACCGGGTTAGCAATGGCGTTAACCCTCGCACGGGCAGCTTCAGCACTATCGCCATCGACCGCTCCGATGTAGACAGTGCCATCATCATCAATCGAGATTTGAGCACCAGTCTCATCCTGGATCGAGTTGATGGTTTTACCCTTAGGCCCAATCAGCTCACCAATCTTGTCGGCAGGAATCTGAACCGTGATCACCCGAGGCGCGGTGGGAGCCATTTCATCTGGAGAATCGATAGCTTCGTTCATCACACCCAGAATGTGCATGCGGGCTTCCTTAGCCTGAGTCAAAGCCGAAGCCAAGACACTGGCGGGAATACCATCGAGCTTGGTATCAAGCTGGATTGCCGTCACGAACTCACTGGTACCGGCGACCTTGAAGTCCATATCGCCCAGAGCGTCTTCTGCACCGAGAATGTCGGTCAGTGCGGCATAGCGCATTTCACCGTCTACCTCTTCAGAAATCAAACCCATGGCAATACCGGCAACGGGCGCCTTGAGGGGCACACCGGCGTTGAGCATCGACAACGTCGAAGCACAGACCGAACCCATCGAGGTTGAGCCATTAGAACTCAATGCCTCACTGACCTGACGGATGGCGTAAGGAAATTCTTCGCGGCTAGGCAAAACGGGCACCAAGGCACGCTCAGCAAGGAAACCGTGACCAATTTCACGACGCTTGGGTGTTCCCACTCGACCAGTTTCACCGGTGGAATAGGGCGGGAAGTTGTAGTGGTGCATGTAGCGCTTCGAGTTCACTGGGCTCAGTGAGTCGATTTGCTGCTCCAACTTCAACATGTTCAGAGTCGTGATACCCAAAATCTGGGTCTCACCACGCTGGAACAGTGCCGAACCGTGAACGCGAGGAATGACATCCACTTCGGAATCAATCACGCGAATGTCCGTTGTGCCACGACCATCAATACGCACGCCCTCAGAGAGCACACGAGCACGCATTACGCGCTTGGTGACCGACTTATAGGCCGCGGAGACCATCGACATGACGGAATCATCAAGCTCACCAGCAGCAACTTTCGCTGCCACTGCCTCTTTGACTGATGCCTTGAGTGCATCATCTGCGCTCTGGCGTTCCTTCTTATCAGCAATCTTGTAGACCGCAGAAAGCTCGGTAGCAGCGAGAGATTCCACTGCGACCAAAAGCTCAGGGGTGTAGTCAGCGAAGACGGGGTAGTTCTCGATCTCCTTCGCCGACTGATCGGCCAGCTTCTGCTGTGCTGCCACAAGTGACATCAGGAAAGGCTTGGCTGCTTCGAGGCCCTGAGCGACAATTTCTTCGCTCGGCTTCGTAGCGCCAGCTTGAATCAAGTCCCAGCTACCTTCAGTCGCTTCAGCTTCGACCATCATGATGGCGACATCTTCTGAGCCATCGGCTGCCTTGACTACACGGCCGGCGACCACGATGTCAAACACCGCATCAGCTAGCTGAGAGTGCTTGGGGAAGGCGACCCACTGGTCGCCAATCAGCGCCAGACGAACAGCAGCAATAGGACCGCTAAAAGGCAGGCCCGAGATCTGAGTCGAAGCACTAGCAGCGTTAATAGCTAGAGCGTCATAGAACTCATCAGGAGCAATAGCCATCACGGTGATGACAATCTGAACCTCGTTGCGCAACCCATCCACGAAGGAAGGACGCAAAGGCCGGTCAATCAAACGACAGACCAAGATCGCCTCAGTCGAGGGACGACCTTCTCTACGGAAGAACGAGCCGGGGATTTTTCCCGCAGCGTACGAGCGCTCTTCCACGTCAACGGTCAAAGGGAAGAAGTCGAAACCTTCCCGAGCGTTCTTGCTGGCACTCGTTGCTGAGAGCAACATAGTTTCCTCATCCAGGTAGGCCGCAACGGCTCCCTGGGCTTGCTGGGCCAAACGACCCGTTTCAAAGCGCACGGTGCGCTTGCCGAACTTACCGTTATCCAAAACGGCTTCAGCGAATTTAATTTCTGGACCTTCCATTAAGGTCACATCTCCTTTGTATTTAGCGACCATCGCTGGCAAAAAGCCCGCGATGGTGGCACACCACGAAAAGGGAGCGGGCAGGAAGGTTGCCGCACACGAATGTAAGGCCTGTTTCTGGCCAACAGTAGAAGTGCACTGTCAGATGAGACAGTAGACCACCACCGGTGACCAGCTTCGAGCCCACCTACTCCCGTAGAGAGCCATATTCAGTTGCGCCCCTCAAGACAGAGGAGCCCTCTAAGAGTAGCGCCCTTGCCTAGGAAAAGCGATACCCCGCGCGACTGCGCGGGGTATCAACAACAGTTCACTCCAAACTAGCGACGCAGACCCAACTTCTCGATCAACGTGCGGTAGCGGGAAATCTCAATGCCCTGAAGGTATCCCAGGAGGCGACGGCGGCGACCCACCATGAGCAAGAGACCACGACGGGAGTGGTGGTCATGCTTGTGCTCTTTGAGGTGCTCGGTCAGCTCAACAATGCGGTGAGTCATCAGCGCGATTTGGACTTCTGGGGAGCCGGTATCACCGGGGTGAGTGGCGTATGTTTCGATAATGCTTGCCTTAGTGGCGGGCGCAATGGCCATGTCAGCTCTCCTTCGTCTCGCTGCGCGGCGCACCACCGGGTTGGTGATGCTCTTTCTTCCGCGGCCGTTACACGGCACAGCCTCCCATGCTAGCACCAAGGTTGCTCCTGGCCAGACGAGAGCGCAGAGATTAGGGTTACCTTTACTAACCATCGTGAGGATGTAATCAGTATGAGCAACCACATTGATGACAACAGCGTCCCCGATGTTATGACCGACGATCAAGCCTGGGAGTTTTTAGCTTCTGAGCAGGTGGGCCGCGTGGCCATCTCTGTGGGAGGCAGCCTAGATATTTACCCGATTACCTACGCGGTAGATCACAAGACTCTGGTATTTCTCGCCACGCCAGGGAACAAACTTCTCGAGCTGAGCGTCGATGAGCATGTCGCTTTTGAAATTGACCACTTTGACCAGACCAGCGCCCGCAGTGTGGTGGTTCATGGAACAACGCAGCGCTTGGAGACCACGGCCGAGATTGCTGCCGCCGAGGCGCTAGACCTGCCTTCCATCATCGCGCTGTCTCGAACCCGCTATGTGCGCATAACCCCCACCGAGGTAACAGGTCGCAACTTCACGCGCGCATAAAAAACGTTACCAAGGTGTAACCACCGTGGGTCTTGAAATATTGCTGGTGCTTTGAGACTCTTAAGCCAAGTTACTCGCCGCTCAGAAGCGCCGGAGGCATAGCCCCGCCACTGGGCGGCGAGGTACTTAATCGGCTAGTTCAGGATCTTCCTCCATCGGGGGCAGAGTAATCAAGCCCGTGGCCAAAGCAAGACCACTCAAACGCTCTGGTGAGAGCACACGATCAAGTTCGCTAGATTCCATCAGCCCGTCAGCGATGACAAGCTCGCGCACTGTTCCTTCACCGGCAAGCGCTCGGTGCGCTATCTCGGTTGCTCGGGTGTAGCCAATGTAGGGAGTCAGTGCCGTGACCACGCCCACACTGGATTCCACCTGTTGGCGCAGACGCTCGAGGTTGGCGGTTATCCCATCCACACAATTCACCCGCAGTGTCCAACAAGCGTTGGTAAGCCACACCACAGATTGCAGGATAGACGCGGCAATGATGGGTTCGAAAGCGTTGAGTTGGAGCTGACCTGCCTCAGCAGCAGCTGTCACCGTCGTGTCGGCACCCATAATCGCAAACGCCACCTGGTTCACTACTTCGGGGATTACCGGATTTACTTTGCCCGGCATGATGGAGGACCCCGCTTGGCGAGCGGGCAAATTAATTTCGCCAATGCCCGCCTGCGGCCCGCTGGAGAGCAAACGCAGGTCGTTACAAATCTTGGAAAGCTTTACTGCGGCTCTCTTCAACGTTCCCGAGAGTGTCATAAACACACCAGCGTCACTGGTGGCTTCAATCAAATCGGGAGCAGTTTTGATAGTTAACCCCGTGAGCGTGGCCAAATGAGCTCGCACTGCTTCGGGATAGCGGCTATCAGCGGTGATTCCAGTACCGATGGCGGTGGCGCCTAAGTTGATCTCACACAGGAAAGGAATAGTTTCCACAATGCGGTCCTGGTCTTCACGCAACGTGGTAGCAAAGCCACTAAATTCTTGCCCCAGAGTCATCGGGACGGCATCTTGAAGCTGGGTGCGTCCCACTTTCAGAATGGACTGAAATTCGTTACCTTTTGCGCGAAATGAATCGGAGAGGAGTTGGTGTTCGGCATGGAGGCGCTGGACGCCAAACACCATCCCCAACTTGATAGCGGTGGGATAGACATCATTGGTGCTTTGTGAGCGATTGACATCATCAATGGGGTGAAGGTGCTCATAGTCACCTTTGATGTGACCCATGATTTCCAACCCACGGTTGGCAATGACTTCATTGGCACACATATTGGTTGAGGTTCCAGCCCCACCTTGGACTGCACCCAGAACAAATTGTTCGTGGAGTGCGCCATTCCAGATTTCTTCACACACCTGATCAATGACGTCGGCTTTCTCAGCAGAGAGCACACCAATATCTTTATTCGCACGCGCAGCGGCTTGCTTTACCCGGGCTATCCCCCGGATGAGATCGGGGTAGTTAGAAATGGCCCGCCTGGTGATGGGAAAGTTTTCTAGGGCACGAGCTGTGTGGATCCCCCAGTATGCGTCGCTTGGAACCTCACGTTCGCCTAGCGAATCCTTTTCCACCCGCATCTGAGGTGGGGCACCTTCTTCGTCCCAACCCGGTCGATATTCCCTATCGCCGCTGGAGCCTTTTCGAATTGATGGACCCGGACCTGTGGTGTGAACCACAATTGCACCCCCCTTGGTGACGCCGATCACAGCCAACGTGGTCTTGAGTCTATGAGCCCAGAGAGTTATCAGCGCGCCCGATTAGGATTGTGTGTCTTAGGCACACACCAAGAAGGGCGACCGCCATGGAAGCGCAGGCACCAGTTATTGAATTGTACGGAGCCAGTTGGTGCGGAGATTGTGTTCGCGCCACGGCTCTACTGGAGCACTACGGTGTTGATTTCACCTACCACGATGTCGATGCGAGCGAAGAAGATAAAAACGCCGCTATCGCTTTGAGTGGTCGGCCCAATATTCCTGTCCTAGCATTCCCTGATGGCTCAGTCCTCACCGAACCCAGCAACCCGCTACTCAACGCAAAGTTGACAGAACTGGGCCTGATTTAGCCCTAACGTCTTTGGTGGGGCGTAGTCTCCGAGCATGCAAAAGCTTGGTGATGACTCTTGGGTGATTTCCGCCAGTGATCTCAGCGTCTATGCACAATGCCCGTGGCGCCTAGCTAGAGTCGCTGATGAAAAACTTGGCAAAAGTGTGACCGTGCCCAAAATAGATGACCCGATGATGCTCTTGGTCGCACGGCTCGGTTTAGAACACGAAGACCGGCAATTGCAACTGCTTAAGAAAAATGTTGGCACTGTGGTGGAAATTGACTACCGACGGGGTGATTCCAGCGACGTGGCACTCTGGCGTGCCAGCATTACTGCCGCGGCAGAGGCCACCCGGGGCGCCCTAGGCTCTGATGCCGGCGCAATTTTTCAAGGAGTGTTCTACCAGCAACAACTTCCAGGCACCGACCTGAAAGTAGGTTTCCAAGGCTTCGCTGATTTTCTGGTCAAAGTAAATCAAAGCTGGGAAGTATGGGATACCAAACTAGCCAGGCGTGCTAAAGACACCGCTTTGGTGCAACTTGCCGCATACGTGGATCAACTGCACCTGCTCTCCATTGCCACCTCCGAGAGCGTTCATCTGGTTCTTGGCGATGGCACCCACAGCATCCATCTAGCAACCGACCATCTCGAGGACTACTTCACCATGCGCGAGCAGGTGGTAGCGCTCATAGAAGAGCGCAGCCTCGATATTGGTCCGCTCCCGTGGCGAGATGAACGCTATGCGGCCTGTGGGACGAAGGGATGTCCGGCCTGCAGTGAACAAGTTGCAATCCACGATGATCTTTTCCTCATCGCGGGAATCAAAAGAACCCAGCGCGACAAGATCATGGTGGCGGGCTTTAGCACGTTGCGAGATTTCGCCCAAGCCCGCCGGGATGAAGTAAGACGCCACGTCACCGGAATTTCTAGGGACACCCTTTTTGGCCTGCATCTGCAGGCAACACTGCAATTAGAAACCAGGGATAACCCGGAAAATCGACCTGCCTGGGAAGTCACCTCTAGCTCCATTCTCCATAACATTCCCGCCCCAAGCCCGGGCGACGTGTTCTTTGATTTCGAAGGCGACCCCACTTATCAAGAGGGGGAAGCCGCTGGCGGTGGGCCAGATGGCGCACCTGAGGATGACGAGCCGGTGTGGTTTGGAATCGAATATCTCTTTGGCCTCTGGGGTGAAGGTATCGGAGCCCCCGAGGTTGATCCCCACTTCTTGCCGTTGTGGGCGGAATCATTCGAGGAAGAAAAACGCTCACTGGAATACTTCTGTGCGCTGATGACCGCGCGGTTGGAAAAATTTCCCGACATGCACATCTATCACTATGCCTCGTATGAAAAAACTCGCTTGACTGTGATGGCCAAGCGCCATGAGATCGCTTTAGCCTGTGTGGAGCGGCTGAAGGATGGAGTCTTAGTTGATCTCTACTCCACCGTGATGAAGGGAGTGAAAGTCGGGCTTCCCAGCTACTCCCTGAAAGCCCTGGAGGCCCTCTATTTTGAGCCCAACACTCGCAGCGGTATCGCTGGCGGAGGGGAATCCGTAGTGGCTTTCTCCGATTATTCACAGGCAGTGGCTTCGGATGATCAGGCCACCGCGCAGAGAATCAAATCAAGCATCCTGAACTACAACCGCATTGACTGTTTTTCCACTCAGGCGCTCCGAGACTGGCTGCTTGAGGCGGCGAAAAACCCCAGGGTCTAAGAGGCCCAGTTGGCAGGTGTTAACCTGCAACGCCCGGGCAATAATTCCACGTGGCCCACGCCGCCACGTGATGCGCTAGACAAATCTAATTCCGGCATCGAGTTTCTGACGCAGCGGGTAGAGGTCATCGCCCACGATGGAGTGAGAACCAAGCGACTGGTCCATCGAGAGCACCTGGGTAACCGCTGAGGTTCGCACCAGATACGCCGGCACGCCACCTTTTTCTCCCATCAGCTGCGAATCCTCTGGCGCATGCTCATTCGGAACCACAAACATTAGGGCGCTAAAGCGAACCCCTAATGACCGTTGACACTGTTTTGTCATAGACCACAGTTCGCGAACCGGTTTCTCCCCTCGGGCAATTCCCTCTCCCACCATCTCGCCGCGATTAATCTCCACTGGCGTGCCCCAATCTTCGCTTTGGATTGCCCAGAGCAGACTGGGGCCAAGCACGATGTGGTCGATCTTTCGCACCTGCGTTGAGCGGCTGCCACTGATGAGCACGTCATGCCAGCTCACAAAGCCTGATCCCAGCGTCGATAACTCGACTGCGGTGTTTTCTTCAGCCATAGCGGCGTCAAGGGTGTGGCGAATCTCGCCGGGCAGACGGGAAACCAGCTCTGGGTCAAAAATATTCTCTGGCGCACTCCCCCGTCCTACCCAAGCCCGAACCTGCTGTCCGTAGAGTTCTCGAAACCAGCCACCGGGATGCCCAAAACTTTTAGCCCCGGCACTAGCTCTCGACGACGGTTGTGATGAACGGGGCATCCAGGACGTGCTCGCATGGGTCGTGGGAACCCTTGAGGAACCACTGGGTAACTCCGTCGCTGGTTCTAACACCTTCCAGGCTGCTTGAACTTGGGTAAAAAGCTCGGTGGAACCTCCTGTATCAGGGTGTGCTTGGCGCAGCGCGACTCGATAGGCCGCTTTGAGTTGCTCCGCACTAGCCCCCGCAGCAACGCCCAGCACGTCATAAGGATCAGGTGATGCAGTACTCATCGCAGCCCCGCTTATTGCCTAAATTAGTTGAATGGGAAGTCTAGAAGCGCGGCCTTTGTTCTTACTGAGGGTTGACCACGACATGTGTGATGAATGCACCTGGTCGGTGGGAGAAATCTCAAAGGTGGCATCAAGATATTCACCGGCAAGCGCTCGAGGTAGCCACAATTTAGCATCCGACCACATCTGATCTAAGGGAAGCTCTTCTAGCGGCCACCACGAAGGAAGCAGCTCCGGTGACGCCGCCGGGGTTCCCACAAAGGTAGTGGCAACGAAAGCATGCGAGCGCTGCGAATAGTGTGGTCTATCCACGAATGGGTACTCAATCCTGGCGATCTGGAGTAGATCAGCACTCTGGATTTCTACCCCAACCTCTTCGTAAACCTCCCTGAGAGCCGCGTCTAGGGGTGTCTCTCCAGGTTCGACTTTTCCACCGGGGCCCACAATTTTGCCCACACCTAGCCCCGTTCGCTTCTCCCCCAAGAGGACTTCGGTCACACCTTCGCGGGCTCTTTGCAGATACACCACCGAGACATCGAACATGTCCCACAGGGTACCGGGGCTGGCCATCTACTGGGGCAAAAACGCACAAACTGCTAGATTTGCCCCGTGAGAGACACGTATCGAGAAACTCCCAGTCGCGGCGGACCAACCATAGGGCGCGTTTTCTTTTCTATCATGAGCTTTGCGGCTGCGATTGTGGCCACAGCGGCGGTGACTGTTCAAATCTATGAACAGTGGGCGGCTGGGCAATTTGTTCTCGAAGAGTATTTTTCCGGTTTTTCCTTTCAAGTAAGTACCGGACTGATTGTGGTCCTCATTGCCTCGGGCATTTATGGTCTCCAAAGCGAACGTGACTCTCTTGCTCTCGCTGGGGCAAGAGCAGCCTTTGTGAGCTATGGCGTCGTTATCGCCACAATGTATTTAGCTATGCCCGGCAGCGGAATAGTCGACCCCGTGCCATTGGGCGAGATGGAGTGGCCCGTGTTGGTGGAATACACGATTCTTCCCTCCTATCTGGTTCTGGATTGGATATTCAATTCTCGCCGCACAGCACTGCCCTGGTGGACAGTGCTGACCGCTGTCTCGTACCCCGCGGTGTGGCTGGGTATCGTGATTGCTCTTGGAATGCGCGCTGGCTGGTACCCCTACCCTGCGCTAACCCCGAGTGAGGACAAAGGCATGGAAAATATCCTGATCTTTTCCGCAGGCGCCGCGGTGCTGTTGCTCGTTGCGATTATCGCCACCCTCTTAATCAACCGAATCCACGCGGTAATTTCTCCAGATAACACCTCGCGCTAGGGGCGTCATTGGTCCCTGCGATGGTGGGTAATACCCATCCCGGCCGGAGGAGGCAGGACAAGATTATGTGGCCACACGCCTGAAGAGTGCCCTGCGTGCGGGGACACCTTGGGCAGATCCTGCTCGGCGGAGGGGAACCAGAAGGGGCGGCGACTCAATGGAGATGCCAATCCCCCACCTGCCACCATGCGGGCTAACTAAGCAGCTCGCGCTTCTAACGCTGCGGTGAGGAGGGCAACGAGTGCGGCGACCTGCATCGTCGTTTCCACGCCCGCTTCTACTTCCTCACCATCGAGAGCTCGCGCAGCAAGGCCAGATTTTTGATCAATGAGTTCTGCAATCCTGGCGTCAACGGTTTGGGCTGCCACAATCCGCCATGCGGTGACGGGAAGCTCTTGGCCAATGCGGTGAACCCGATCGATGGCCTGAGTTTGCTCGGCACTAGTCCACGAGAGTTCAGCGAGCACGACGTTGGAGGCTGCTTGGAGGTTCACTCCCACCCCAGCGGCTAGCAAAGAACAGACAATCACTTGAACCTGGTCGTCGTTAGTAAAAGCGTCTATGGCGTCACTGCGTTGCGCAGTGGTCTGATTTCCTCGAATCGAGGTCGTCTTAATCCCCACCGAAGCAAAATGTACCTCCGCCTGGTCAAGAACGTTGATGTGCTTTGCGAAGAACACCACTTTGCCGACGTTTCGGGCCAACTGTGCGGTGTAGTCGGCTGCCATGACAGCTTTCGCCCCACCAATTTTGCGCACCAAGGTGAACACGTTGTCGCCAGAGTCATCCTGTTTGGTGTCATCAACTTCGGAAGTAGCAACCAGGCGGATGAGATCATCATCCACAGTGCCAGGTTCGGTATTTCCACGAGTTGCCATCACCCGGTCATAGCGCTCTAAGAGCCTCGAAACCAGGGCGCCCTCGGCATCACGAATAGACCGTCCCGCCTCTCCATCGAGTTCGACAGGAATATCGGCGATGCGGCGGGCGGGGATGTCCTTAGCGACGTCTTGTTTTCTCCGACGAACAATGCCCATCGAGATCACGGCTTTGCGCGCCTCTTGGAAGAACCCTGGATCTCCCGGGCTGAGCCCCGTGGCCTCAAGCTTGGACATGAGATCACCCAAAGGCTTCTTCTCGTCAATCCACCCCAAGAACTGCCAAATCATCCGGAAATCTTCAATCTGGTTGATCAGCGGTGTTCCGGTGAGAGCAACAAGCAGGGGGTGACGCAGCCGGGCTCGGATAGTTTTTGCCACAGCCTGAACGTGTTTGGAGCGTTGGGATTCCTTGTTCTTGATGAAGTGAGCCTCATCAACGACCATTCCGCGGAAATCAAATTTAGAAAGCCAACCCACGTGTCGATCAAGAATGTCGTAGTTGACGATAAAGACATCAGAAAACGCGTTCAGTTCAACACCGTCACCGTGGACCACCGTGGGCCGGCGCTTAGGCAACCACTGGTTGACTTCCCTCAGCCAGTTCGTTTTAACAACGTTGGGCACAACAACCAGCAGCGGGAAAGCTCCCGCAACCTCGGCGGCCATGAGGGCTTCAGCAGTTTTACCCAAACCAGGCTCATCGGCGAGCAAAAAGGCGCGGTGGCCTGCGCGAACAGATTCCACAAACTCCGATTGATGAACCATCAGGTTCATTCCCCCTGGTGTGGCAAGGTTTGCTGCGGGCGGGAGCTCCATGCTGGCAACGCCGCCTCCGACGCCTTGTTCAAAAGATCTAAAGAGGGGCTCGATCAGTTCCCAATTGAGCAGGCGACCTTCTACTGAACCAGAAGACTTTTGGTAGGCGGCAAAATCAGGAGCCATGAAAGGGTTGGCCAATTGGGCCTGGCGCACAGAAGCGGGAACCACCTGTTTGGCTGCCTCGACGCTGACAGCAGGCTTGTCCTCGACAATAATCAGCTCATCGGGTGCCAATTGGGCACCGGAGGCAACAAGAAAGTCTCGGCGCATTTTCTTGGCTAAGTCCGACACATTGGCATCCGGGGCGAGTAAAGCAATCAGCGTGGTGTCACGCGCTGCTGTTTTTGCCATAATCGCTGCGAGACCATCGAGGCGCTTGAGAATTTCCTGCTTTTCAGCTGGCGTTAGTGCGGTGTCGTCTCTGGCCCGCGCTCGCTCATCACGAATCAGTAAGGCGGCGACTTGGAATTTGGTTCGATTGATTCCGGCAACTTTCCCACGACCGGCAGCCGATTCCACCTCACGCACAGCTCTGGCCAGAATGGGAATGATGCCTTCGTCGTCGAGAGGCTTCTTTCTGGCGCGCTTAGCGCCCGATGGGCGACTTCGCGTCTTGGTGGGGCCTGACTGGGCCATCAATCTCCTTGAAAAACCTCTAGCTAGTTTTCACAGTGCTATAACTCAACTCGCAAGAAACCTAGGTGCCTCACCCTTAGCGCGAAGCTGGCACACACAATCAGACCTGAACGTGAACCGTCTCAGTGAGCGGCGTGCAATGACAGTCTAACCCCTGGTTTCAGGACTAGGAAACCGGCTTCGTCGCACTTCGCTCCGCAGCGGCAGACATCGCGTTCGCCATTCCTGCAAAAACAATTCCGTGCAAAGGCATCACTGACAACCAATACAGGCGGCCTCCGAGACCATGAGGGAAAAATATTGCCCTTTGGGAAAGGATGCTTCCCCCTCCATCAGCCTTCGAAACTCGGAATTCGAGCCAGGCGAGACCTGGCAGTTTCATTTCTGCCCGAAGGCGCAGAAAATGACCGCGATCCATTTCTTCCACCCGCCAGAAATCCAGGGCATCCCCAACCACCAGTCGTTGTGCATCCCGACGTCCTCGCCTTAGGCCCACCCCGCCCACCAGCTTGTCTAACCAGCCTCGGGCCGCCCACGCAGTGGGCAGGGAGTACCAGCCGTTTTGACCTCCCACGCCCTCGACCACCGCCCATAGAGCCTCTGGGGTGGCAGGCGAAACAACTTCTCGAGAATCGGTATAGACGACATGCCCCGCCCATTCAGGGTCCGTGGGTAAAGGATTCGCGGGCGCACCAATCACGGGTGTGTTGCGCCAGGAAGTCTCAACTTGGCCCGATTTCATGCGGGTCATCGCCAAGGCGACCGCGGTGGGGTAACCAATCAGCCCTTCTGCAGGTGGCGCCACCACATCGTCGATGTCGTGATTTTTCATCACCGCATCGTGCAGCAGGGATTCAATAATAGGGACCGCCAGCACCCGCGGAATCGGTGTGACCAAATTAACCCATTGGGACGCGAGCCAGGGCGTGAGCACAGGTAAGGCGGTAATCGCGCGTTGATTGAGGCCTGCCTCGCGCGCATATCCATTCATGAGCTGGTCATATCGAAAAACATCAGGACCGCCGATATCAAATGCCCTGTTGATCTCGCGCGGCAGGGTTGCCGAAGAAACCAGGTAATACAAAACATCTCTAATGGCAATGGGTTGAATGAGATTGCGCACCCATTTGGGTGCTGGCATCCAGGGCAACACTTCAGTGAGGTGTCGAATCATTTCAAAACTGGCCGAACCCGACCCGATAATGACCCCCGCTTGTAGCGCGATCGTGGGCACCCCTGAAGCAAGCAAAATTTCGCCCACTTCCTTCCTGGACCCCAAATGGCGAGAAAGTGGACCGTCGGGGTGGAGGCCACCGAGATAAACAATTCTTCCCACGCCCGCCGCTCGTGCTTGCTCGGCCACGATGTGCGCGACCTGTCGCTCAAGTTCTTCAAAATCACCAGCACTCGACATCGAATGCACCAAGTAATAAAGAACTTCTTGGCCGTTAACCGCTTTAGCAACATCTTGGGGACGGCTCAAGTCACCCTCGAGGATTTCAACCTGCGAAGACCACGGAATTCCCTCTAACCGATGCGCATCGCGCGCTATCACCCGAACACTGTGGCCCTGTTCCAGCAATTTAGGCACTAATCGGCCACCCACATAACCCGTTGCTCCCGTGACTAAAACCTTCATGGGCACAGCGTAGAACGCGGAGCTGAGAATGCTCGCATCATTCGCTAGCGTTAACAGGTGGCCTTATACGCACTCCCCCAGTGGTTTCGAGCCCACCATCGTGCACTCCCCTGGCGAGAGGAGTACTGCACTCCTTGGGGAATATTGGTCTCGGAGGTCATGCTGCAACAAACCCCTGTGGCGCGGGTGGAGCCGCTGTGGCGTGAATGGATGTTCCGCTGGCCAGAACCGGCAGACCTGGCTGGCGCCACCCAGGCTGACGCCATCACGGCATGGGGCAAATTGGGCTACCCAAGACGAGCCAAAAGGCTTTACGATTCCGCCCGCATCATCGTTGCCCAGCATGAAGGCGTTGTGCCTCAAGGCTTGGATGAGCTCCTTGCGCTACCAGGAATTGGGGACTACACAGCTCGCGCCATTAGAACTTTTGCTTTCTTGATTCCTGAACCCATCGTTGACACCAATATTCGTCGTGTGGTGGCACGAGCAGTCCTGGGTAATGGCGAAGCTGGCCCCCCGCGAGCTAGGGCCGATCGGGACGATGTGACCGGGCTTTTGGAAACAATTGATCCACGCGACCAGGTTGACCTTGCCAAAGGACTCATGGAGCTTGGGGCGATGGTGTGTACTGCCAGAACTCCACAGTGCAACGAATGCCCCCTGCTCGACTCCTGCGCCTGGGCAACGGCGGGCTATCCTGCCTTTGAGGGCAAGAAATCTCCCAAACAAGCCAGCTACGAGGGCAGCGACCGACAAGCACGGGGAGTCTTGTTAGCGCAACTTCGCGCTAGTGACATTCCGATTCCTCGAGGCTTCTTGCTGGGGCTGTGGCCTAATGACACTCAGGCCACCCGCGCGCTAACCTCGCTCATTGCCGATGGATTGCTCCAGGTTGATCAAGATGGTGAGATTTCTTTGGCTAGCTAGCAGCCTTGTCTCGGCGAATAATCTCTTTCATTCCCTCAATCGCCACGGGCAAAAGGTGTTCCACCTTAGAGGCATCCCACTCAGCAGGCGTCATGGGAGATTGGTCAGGATGGCCCATGACCATCATGATTCCAGCGGCACGCACCCGTAAGACAGAGGCCACGATATAGAGAGTGGCAGCTTCCATTTCCGAGCAGATGGCGCCCCCACCAATCCAGGCACTCCAGCGCTCGTGCAGTCTGCTGGCAATGGGCATCCGCTCGGGTGAGTGCTGCCCGTAAAACGAATCCTTGGACTGTGAGATCCCCACGTGCACGGTTTTGCCCATGCCCTTGGCCGAGTCCGCCAAGGCCCGAGTGAGGTCCACATCAGCAATTGCCGGAAACTCCAGAGGCAGGTAATGCAGGCTGGTTCCCTCGTCCCGAATGGCACCCGAGACAACAGCAATATCTCCAGGATGAATGTTTTCTTGCATGGCGCCAGAGGTTCCCACGCGCACAAACGTGGTGGCACCAATGGCCACGAGTTCCTCTAAAGCGATAGCCGCTGAAGGTCCGCCAATACCGGTGGAGGTGACAGAAACCTTTTCCCCATCTAAAAAGCCTGACCACGTCTCATACTCACGGTGACTGGCGACTTTGTGAGCATCATCAAAATAGGAAGCAATGAGCTCACAGCGCCCAGGATCTCCGGGCAAGAAAACGTACTTGCCCACATCACCGGGTGCTAATTCAATGTGGTACTGGCGCGGGTTGTCGCGGTCCATCGACATAGTTAGTTCCTCACTGGGCGCTTGGCCCGTCTTCTGGAGACTCTTTGGGTACTTTGTAAGGGTCTTTGTCGCCGGCGTACAGCGCGCCAGCGGCTAAACGTTCCGTTTCCTCATCGCGTTGCTTCGCCTCACGCAAAAGATCATCAATCGCCCCAGCATTTTCGGGAATCCCATCAGGAATAAATTCCAGCGAGGGCGTCAATCGGGCGGTGATGTTCCGTCCCACCTCCGAGCGCAACATCCCGGTAGCAGCGCTGAGAGCTTTGTGGGTTTCTGCTCTCTCGGTGTCATCACCTAAGACGGTGTAGAACACGCTTGCGTGCTGCAAATCCCCCGTGACGGCGACATCGGTGATGGTGACAAACCCCATCCTCGGATCGCGCAGACCTTTTTGCAGGCGCTCCGCAAGAACTTGGCGGATCAGGTCCGCCATCTTCCTGGCCCGAGGAGAATTGTTAGACACGAACCTTTTCTTTCATCTCAATGGTCTCGACCTCGTCGCCAATCTCAATGTCCTTGAGCTTGCCTAAGCCGATACCGCACTCGAAGTCCTTTTTCACTTCCGTGACATCGTCCTTGAATCGACGCAGCGAATCAATAGCCAAACCATCGACAATG
Organism: Microbacteriaceae bacterium BACL25 MAG-120322-bin65; assembly: GCA_001438965.1. Taxonomy (GTDB): domain Bacteria; phylum Actinomycetota; class Actinomycetes; order Actinomycetales; family Microbacteriaceae; genus Pontimonas. The sequence goes on from LIAY01000007.1 coordinate 20,564, forward strand.
ACAACGCCGTCTCGGATAACCCGAGCTTTCGCGTTTCGGGTGATCGTACCCGAGCGCACCACACAACCGGCAATGGTGCCCGCCTTGGTGGACCTGAAGATTTCGCGCACTTCGGCAACACCGGATTGCACTTCTTCAAACTCTGGCTTGAGCATGCCTTTGAGCGAGCTTTCGATTTCATCGAGAGCGTTGTAAATGACCGAGTAGAAACGAACGTCGACGCCTTCACGCTGCGCACGCTCGCGCGCCTTGGAATCAGGTCGCACATTGAATCCGACGATAATCGCGTTATCAATGGTGGCCAGGTTCACATCGCTTTCCGTGATAGCACCAACACCGCGGTGGATTATGCGCAACTGCACGCTGTCATCCACCTCAATCTTCAAGAGTGCCTCTTCTAGGGCTTCAACAGCACCCGAAACATCACCCTTGATGATGAGGTTGAGCGATTCGATCTTGCCATCCTCGAGAGCCTTGGTGAACTCTTCAAGGCTGATGCGCTTGCGGGCCTTGGCCAGCAGAGCATTACGCTCGGCAGCTTCACGCTTTTCAGCAATCTGGCGGGCCGTTCGGTCATCATCAGTAACGAGGAACGTGTCTCCTGCTCTAGGAACGCTGGAGAGACCCTGGACCGAAACCGGCCTGGCAGGATATGCCTCGTCCACAGCGTCACCGTTTTCATCCGTCATGGCCCGAACGCGGCCATAGGCGGTGCCGGCGACAATGGCGTCACCCACGCGCAGTGTTCCCGACTGGATCAGCACCGTAGCAACGGCGCCGCGACCCTTATCGAGCCTGGCTTCAATGGCAACACCCCGAGCGGTTCTACTCGGGTTGGCGCGCAAATCAAGTCCAGCATCAGCGGTGAGCAAGATGGCATCGAGCAACTGGGGAATACCTTCACCGTTGAGGGCAGAAACCCGCACGGCTTGAGTGTCTCCACCATATTCTTCGACGACAATCCCAAATTCGGTCAACTGCTGCATAATTTTGTCGGGATTCGCTCCAGGAACATCCATCTTGTTGATGGCTACCACAACGGGCACTCCGGCTGATTGAGCGTGATTTAGCGCCTCAACGGTCTGAGGCATGATCCCGTCATCGGCGGCAACGACCAACACGGCGATGTCAGTCACTTGAGCACCACGGGCACGCATAGCCGTGAAGGCTTCGTGACCGGGGGTGTCAAGAAAGGTAATTGCTCGTTCGATACCATCGTGCTCGGCCCAGACCTGGTAAGCACCAATGTGCTGGGTTATTCCACCCGCTTCACCTGCGACAACATTTGCGCTGCGGATCGCATCCAGCAGTCTCGTCTTACCGTGGTCAACGTGACCCATGACAGTCACTACCGGTGGACGAATGACCAAATCTTCCTCGTCTTCTTCCTCATCGAGATCAATCTGGAAGCTCTCTAAGAGTTCTTTGTCCTCATCCTCGGGCGAAACAATCTCCACCGAGTAACCCAGCTCAGAGCCCAGAACCTCGAAGGTTGCCGCATCCAAGGATTCGGTGGCCGTAGCCATCTCACCCAATTGGAACAACACGGTGACCAAGTTGCCGGGGGGAACCGGAACGCCGGTCATGATTTCAATCTTGTCGGCGAAATCGTTCATAGATGCGCCCTGGCGCAAGCGAATTACAGTTTTGCCGTTTCCACGAGGGATCGATACGCCGCCAATACTGGGGGCTTCGCGCATTTCATATTCTTGGCGCTTGGTGCGCTTCGACTTTCGCGATCTACTCTTTGAACCACCGCGACCGAAAGCTCCTGCTGTTCCGCCACCGGGACCGCGTCCGCGGCCACCAACACCGGGACGGCCACTGCCGGGACGAGCTGCATCTCCACCACCGGCACCAGGTCCTCCGCCGGGTCCAGCTCCGCCGGGACGGCCCGGGCCACCGGTGCGCTGCTGGAAGGGTGGTCTAGTCCCACCGGGACGGTCATCAGGACGACGTGGGGTGGCACCTTGACCGGGGCGGCCTGGTGCTGGACGACCCATGCCCTGTGCGGAAGCAAAAGGGTTATTTCCTGGCCGGGGAATACCCGACTTGGCCATGCCCTGGTTGGAGGAAAAGGGGTTATTTCCAGGCCGGGGAATACCCGTGGCTGAAGGCTTTGGGGCGTTAGGGTCGGCCACTGGCTCTGTTGCAGCAGCAGGGGGCGCCTCGGGCTCAGCGGAAGGCGCCGCCGGCGCAGCGACGGGGGCAGCAACGGGCTTAGCTGGCGCTGCGGGCTTTTCTTCTTTGGCAACGGGCACAACGCCCTCTTCGGCAAAGGCAGCCTTAAGCTTTCTGGCCACCGGAGGCTCAACGGTCGAAGATGGTCCTTTGACGAACTCGCCGATTTCTTTTAGCTTCTCCAGCGTGCGCTTTGAGTCAATGCCTAATTCAGCGGCAATCTCATGTACGCGTGGTTTTCCAGCCACAATTCTCCTGTCTGGGCACACCCAGGCAGGGGGTGCCGTTACCTACAAACGAGGCTCATTTCGAGCCACTCATAAGGATTCCATTAGCCATTCAGCCTGTTCTTAGCGAGGTCGGGTGACCTACTGAGGTCGTTCAGTTCGGAGCAATCTAGTTGGGA
>LIAY01000008.1 GCA_001438965.1 Microbacteriaceae bacterium BACL25 MAG-120322-bin65
CTGAAGACCCAGATGATGACGATGACGATGATGATGACGATGATGACGATGATTTTGATGACGACGTCGATGGCGTTGACATTGATCAGCTGGATTTAGATCTTGATCCCCCGGGGTCAGAAATTTCCGTGGAACCTAACGGCTTCTTTGATCAGATGGCAGTGGAAGAAGCTGATCCACTAGATCCGTAGCGCCGAAGTGTTAGAGGCGCTCGAGAACGTAGTCGATGCTGGAAGTGAGTTTTTCCACATCGTCTAGAGGAACCCCGGCAAAAGTGGCAATACGAATTTGGTTGCGACCAAGCTTGCGGTACGGCTCCGTGTCCACGATGCCGTTATCGCGCAGTACCTGGGTGAGCGCGCTCGCATCGAGCGACGCATCCAAGTCCAAGGTCACGACGACTGGGGACCGGTGAGCGGGATTAGAGACAAACGGTGTGATGGTGTCTTTGCTCTCTGCCCAGGAGTAGAGCAGGTTGGAAGTTTGGGTGCAGTGCGCTGCGGTGGCGCTAAGCCCCCCGATGCTTCGCATCCAATCCAGTTGTGCCTCCATCAATAACAAGGTGGTCAGCGCTGGAGTGTTGAGCGTTTGGTTGAGCCGGGAATTATCTATGGCCGCCTGCAGACTCAGGAACTCCGGGATGTAGCGATCACTCTGAGAAATTTCGCTGGCTCGCTCAATCGCTTGGGGTGAGAGCAGCGCAAACCAGAGTCCCCCATCGCTGGCGAAGTTCTTCTGTGGGGCGAAATAGTAGGCATCGACTTCGTTGGCGTCAAAATCAATACCGCCAGCGGCGCTCGTGGCATCGACGACCATGAGGGCACCTGCGTCCACACCGGCAATCCGCCGAACGCCCGCGGCGACTCCAGTGGAGGTTTCATTGTGGGCCCAGGCGTAGATATCCACACCGGCTATGGCCGCAAGCTCGCCCAGTGTTCCCGGCTCGCTGGTGATTACATGGGGTGCTTCTAACCAGGGTGTGGTGTGAGCCTGGGCGCACTTAGCGCTAAATTCGCCACAGCTGAGATGTGCACTCCTGTTTTTGGCTAGACCAGCTGCTGCAATATTCCAAAATGCGGTGGAGCCACCGTTGCCAAACACCACTTCATAACCTGCTGGCAGGCGAAAGAAATCAGCTAAACCCTCGAGAACCCTGCCCACTAAATCTTTTACCGGGGCTTGTCGGTGGGAGGTTCCCAGCAGATGTGCATTAGCCACCAGGTGTTCTAATTGGGCTGGTCTCACCCGGGATGGACCTGAGCCAAAGCGGCCATCGAGGGGCAACAAGGAGGCGGGAATGACAAGGGAGGGCATAGCTAAATCCTAAGCGAAAGCCGCACACCCCCTTTCGTCAGGCTGCTTAGGTAAGCTTAGGCTCACCTAAGTGCCCCTTCGAGAATGGACGCCATGACAGATCTTGTCGACACGACTGAGATGTATCTGCGCACCATCATCGATTTAGAAGAAGAAGGAATTCCTCCTTTTCGGGCCCGAATTTCGGAACGCTTAGGGCATTCCGGCCCGACCGTGTCACAGACCATCGCACGAATGGAACGTGATGGTTTGGTGGTGGTCGAAGCCGATCGGCAGCTGTCCTTGACCAAACCAGGTCGCAAGAAAGCTATCGAAGTCACCAGGAAGCATCGTTTAGCTGAGCGCCTCCTGGCCGATGTGATTGGTCTGGACTGGTCGTTGGTTCACGATGAAGCCTGTCGATGGGAACACGTGATGAGCGAACAGGTTGAGCGAAAGATTATTGCCATGTTGGGCTCTCCCACGGAGTCTCCCTATGGCAATCCCATCCCTGCCATGGAAGCTCTTGGTGGACCGAAGGCGGAAGGATTCCTGGTCGGCGTCACACGGGTGACTGAGTTTGCCTCTGAGCAAACCCGTTCGGCTGTGTTACGGCGCCTGGGCGAACCAGCACAGTTCGATTCTGATCTGCTGGCCAGATTTAGCTCTGCGGGGGTTATTCCGGGAGCGAGTGTGAGCGTTACGCGCATGGGGGACGACTATGAAATTTCCGCTGCTGGGGGGCAGGGCTCGGTGCAGGTCTCGAGCGATATTGCCGACCACCTCTATGTGGCGGCCTAGTATTGGGCCAAATTGTGGCGATATCGCCACGGCGTGCCGTGTCAGCTAGCCCATAAGCGCTCGGGTTATCGTGGTCATACTGCGCTAAGTCCCATAACAGGGGGTCACCTAATGTCCCAGAGAGTACGCGTCCATAGCGTGGACGCGCGCGCTCACTTTCGGATACAGGTAGCCATAGCGCCCTCTCTGGCCTGTATGCGCTTCGGCGGGTCCACGACATCATCGATTTTCGATGGTGTCTTTTGCGTTAAAGAGGACCTTGATAGCGAGGGCATCTGATGGTCGCGGACCGAGCCAGTAAAAGCGTGATGGAATCTCCGGGTGTCAGTTCTAGAACCCTGGTGCTCAACGCCGGCTATGAGCCACTATCGGTGGTGTCGTTTCGTCGCGCACTGGTGTTGGTGATGAACGGCCGGGCCATCATCGTAGAGAAAGACCCGTCTCGTCCCGTGCGCAGTGTCGATGGCAGCTGGGAGCGACCCTCCGTGATCGTGCTCACCCGCTATGTCAAGATGCCCCACAATCGCACAATTCCAGTATCGCGGCGGGGAGTTCTGCGCCGAGACGCCCACCGGTGTGCTTATTGTGCTAAAACTGCCAGCACCATTGATCATGTCTTGCCTCGATCGCGTGGTGGCCAAGACGATTGGGACAACCTGGTGGCGTGTTGCCTGGCGTGTAACAACCTTAAGAGCAATCGAACACCTCAAGAAATGGGCTGGCGCTTGCTCATTGTTCCCAAGACCCCCTATGGAAGCGCCTGGCTAGTGCGCGGAATTGAACGTCCTCAGGTTCACTGGGAGGGGTACCTCGCCGCAGCCGCTTAAGCGGGTGCGAAAGGGAACACACCCTGTTCGGCTTGTTCCAGAATGTCGAGGGCTTTAGCCAAACCGTCTTCTTGAGCCATCTGAAGTGCGGCCAATTCGAGCGCATCCGAGCAACCCTTGGCCGACTCGATGGCAGCGGCGATCACCTGCGGGTTAGTGGTCTTTCGCGACAGTGCTGCTGGACCCAGGCCGTGCTGTTCAAGTCGTCTCGCCCACCAAGGCTGGTCTGCGATAAAAGGCATGATGACGCTTGGGGTGCTCGAGTGGACCATGGCCGCAGTGGTTCCAGCCCCGCCATGGTGCACGGCAGCGTCAACGCGGGGCAGAACGACTGAGTGTGGAACTGACTCGCGCACCATGACATCGGGGGAGACCATGTGATCAGGTGCGGCGATAAGCCCACCCCACCCGGTCACTAGCAGAGTTTTCATTCCCAGCAGTCGTGCTGCGGAAACGAGGGCCTGCGCGCGCACTAAGGCGTGATCGTCTTTCATGGAGCCAAAACCCGCATAGAGGATGGGGCCAAGCTCCAAAAACTGCTGGAGCTCATCATCCATTTTGCCCCACTCGGGAACTGACCAGGAGCCGGTAATCACGCAATGTCCTGGCCAATCGGCGGGCTCGGGGATCAGGGTGGGACTCACTGGGCAGAGGGAGATATCGGGCTGGGTGCGGATTACTCCTAAGGATTTGGCCAACTTTTTGGCAGGGCCCCCGAAAGCAGCAATACCGGCGCTTACCAGCCCATAGCTTGCTCTATTCCAACTTGAGGGCATCCAGTTGGGCATTCCTACTGGAGGGAACTCGCTAGTGGGGGTTGTCAGCGGAACCATTTCTGCCAGCACCGCAATGGCGCCCACTGAGTGGGCCGCGGTCGCGGCGGTCACAATTTTGGGGTGATAGATCACCACATCTGGTTTGATCTCTCGAATCTGTTGGGTGGTTGCCTCATAGATGCTGCTCATCAGAGGCTTCATTACCCGCTGGTAGCTAGCCAGAGCCCTGGCTATGGATAGGCCCTGGTCGCGAACGATAGCTTCCATCGAGCCCGGGAGCTCTAGCTCTCGATAGACCGCGTGGGGCGCAAAGGGAATATCTGTTGTGTGGGCGAAGAATACTTCGTGTCCAGCCGAAGCTGCTTCCAGCGCGAGGGCGCGAAAGGGTTCGTTGTCACCGCGTGAGCCTAAGGTTGCTAAAAAAATCTTCACGCCCAAAGAGTAGCTAGCCCCGGTGACATTGGCATCTCGGTAGACTGGCTTACCTAGCCTCTGTAGCTCAATGGAAGAGCAGTTCCGTCCTAAGGAAAGGGTTGGGGGTTCGACTCCCTCCAGGGGTACTTCGGATTTTCTCCAGAATGCCAGATAAAAACTGGGATGTAGCGCCTCTCGTGGCTCGGCCGCAGTGGCCTTGCCCACATAGGGGTAGAGCTAGCCTGGCTTACTGACTTCGTCGTCGTTTCCCAGAACCTTGCGTGGGCCGAGTGGTGGGCGCGTGGTGGCGAGCCCTTCTGACATTCGCTTGTGGGATTATCCCGACATGCCCTAATGTGGGGTTATCGCCACATTATCTAATGTGGGTTTATCGCGACATAAAGGACGGCGACATGCCTACGGTGCAGGTGCGAAAGTTCAGCGACATCGGCCCTGTCATCAAGGCCGTGCGCGAAGGCCGCGCTGTGCGTCAGGAAGACCTGGCTGAGCAGCTCGCCTTCTCGCGCGATTACCTCATCGACCTCGAAAAGGGAAAGGGCAGTCTTTACCTCACGCGACTGTTCCGGACGCTCAACGAGCTGGGCATTACCGTGACGCTGAGGTACCCCTCAAGTGATGGTGAGGCGAGCGATGGAGACGCTTGAGCTGTACCTGCACGACCGTCGAATTGGAGCAGTGCGACGGGACGCCCGAGCTAAGCATCGAGTCGCGATCGAGTGGGAAGCTGAATACCAAGGTGATGCCCCAATCCTGACCGAGTCGTTTGGGGTCATTCCTGGGCGTGCGCCAGATACAGAGCTAGCGTCGAATTTCCTCGGCGGATACACGCCGGAAGGAAATCAGCGCACGGCACTCGCTGCCAAGCGGGGAATTCAACCCGATGACCTATACGGAATCCTGAGCGAATTCGGAGGCTCGATCGCGGGTGCGGTTACTCTCCGCCACCCTGATGAAGAGGCCAACTATTCCCCGGACTATGACGAGCTCTCCGAGCGCACCCTCGCCTCCCGGCTTCAACAAGCTATCGACGAGCACGACCTTGGCGGGCGCGATGACAGTCGCTCGATGCTGCCAGGGTTTCAGCCCAAACTGCTTGTCGCCCGATTCGTCGATGCGTGGCTTGAACCACATGGCAGAGCGCACTCGACCCACATCCTCAAACCCCAACTTCAGTCACGCCCGGAGTCGATTTTTAACGAGTTCTACAGCCATGAACTCGCTCGCCACGCAGGTCTGTCCCAATTCCAAAGCGCGATGCGCACGGCGGGCACGATCCACTATCTAGAGATTGAACGCTTTGATCGCCGCGTTGTCGATGACCATGTTGTTCTTCACCATCAGGAGGATCTGGCACAGGCCTTGGGCCTTGACTGGCGAGATGGGGACGCGAAGTTTCAAGACCACAGGCAACCATCGAGGAAGGGGCGACCCTCGGTCAGACTCATTGGCGAACTGCTGGGCTCGATCCCCGGCGGTGGACGCGCCGCTGAGGACTGGCTGCGCCAACTCGTCTATCACGTCGCGATCGGCAACAACGACGCGCACGCGAAGAATGTCGCCCTGCTGCACCTCGCCCAGGGGACGCAGCTCACCGAGATCTATGACGCCGTGCCGAACCTCTTCCAGGACGGGCGCATCGACTGGAATCTTGCACTCTCTGTTGGCGGGATCTTCGACCATCGGAGGATTTCCGTGAGGGCCCTGACGGATGAAGCCCTGTCTTGGGGGGTGCTTTCGCGACAACGGATCCCGGTGGTTCTTGACGAGACGCTTGGCGCCATCGATGCGGCGGTGGGGGCAATCAGTCCGCCGAAGCTCGCCTCAAAAGGCATGCCTGAGAGGATCGAATGGAACGTCAGACGACTCCGATCGGGTGCCGAGATCAGCACACCGAAAAAATGAGGTGGCCTCCCGTGGCTCGCCGGGAGGATCACACCGCGTGGTGGCGACAGCGCTACGCGGCTATGTTGCCGTACGCATACAAATTGAATTGCGCACGTACGGCAACAAATGCTATTGTTGCCGCACGACGTCAGGAGGCGGCATGTTTACCGTTCGAGAAGCAGCTGCAGTGGTCCGAGAACTACGAAGCAAACGGCGCTGGACTCAGGCCGAACTTGCAGCGCAGGCAAGCGTCTCGCGATCGTTTGTGGTCGATGTAGAGGCGGGAAAACCCACGGTGGAGTCCGCCAAGCTTTTTGACATTTTTCAGGCGTTGGGGTTTGAAATCGCGCTGCGCGACATCGATAAAGGTGAGGTGCGGTGGTGAGCAATCTTGTGATCTACCTGGATGGTCGCCGAGCTGGGGTGGCGACTCAATCGAACACCGGAAACCTAACTTTTTGCTATGACGAGAGCTATCGCCGAAGCCCAAACGCCACGCCTTTGTCGTTGGCTATGCCCCTTGCTGCGGCTGAGCACAAGAAACGAGTCGTCTTGCCATACCTGCAAGGGCTGCTCCCCGACAGTGATGATGCCTTGAGAGCCATTGCTCAGCGCTACTCGGTGTCGCCCCGGAGTGTCTTTGCGCTCTTAACCCAGGTGGGGTCTGACGTGGCGGGTGCTGTGGAGATGAGGCTTGAGGGGGAGAAATCCTCGGATGCTTCCCACACCAGAAGTAATGTTCGAATCGTCGATGACGCCGAACTGGGCAGGATGCTTCGCCACGTCGTTTTGGAGTATGCCGAAGGTGTTGCTTATGACGATCAGGTGGGCCAGTTCAGCCTGGCTGGCGCCCAGCCGAAAATTGCCCTACATCGGACATCCGAGGGCCAATGGGCGGTGCCTCTAGATGCCACACCCACCACACACATTTTGAAACCGGTGTCAGGGAGAATGCGTCGTATTGACGTGGTGGAACAGGTAACCATGGATGCGGCGCGGTACCTGGGAAATCGTGTTGCCCCTTCGAGGCTCCACACTATCGACGGGTTAGATGTCTTTGTTACTCAGAGATATGACCGCAAAAGCGTTGATGGGCTTTGGCATCGAGTGCATCAAGAAGATTTATGTCAGTCGTTGAGCGTTTCCCCCGCAAAGAAGTATCAGCGCTTAGAGGGCGGCCCCGGCATCGCGTCGATTGCTGGTCTCGTTAAGTCTCTCCCGTTTGAGCGGGACCGAAGGGACGTTGGTCGGTCGTTTTACCAGGCTTTTGTTTTCAATGTTGTGGCCGGCTGTACTGACGCTCACGCGAAGAACTATTCTGTGATGCTCGAAGGCTCTAACGTTTCGCTTGCCCCGCTATACGACCTGATCACGTATGCGCCCTACTGGGATGGGGAAACCCCCCTATCAAGCGCAATGAGCGTCGATGGTGAATATTCCTTATCGAAAATCACTGCCGCACAACTCATCGAAGCGGGTCATCGGTTTGGTCTCGGGGATGAGTCCGCTGACATTGTTGATCGGACTCGCAGCGCCATGGTCCCCGCTTTTGAATTTGCCGTGGAAAATCTGCCAGATCACATCACAAAGTCATCTGAGGTTACCGAAGACCTTATGAGGATGCTGCCACAACTGCCCCTGGTTCTTAGCTAGGAGCCGGGCCCCGACGGTGTCGTCCAGCCCCTACTAGTCGTCGTGGGCGGTTTCGGTCATAATCGGCAACGTAATCGCACCCGTGGTGGGTTCCACGGGCCCAAGCTCGTCAGCTTGCGCCAGACGGGTTGTGAGGGCAGCAATTATTCCCCCGGCGATGAGCAGAATCATGGGCAGCGCAAAGGCGGCCTGCAGGTTTATCCCCTCAGCAACAGCCCCCATCATCACTTTGGCGCCGATCATGATGAACTGGGTCACCAGCTGCATCCGAGAGAGCGCCCAGGTAGTCGAAACACCCTTAATGTGGGCAGACGCGGCAAAGAAGGTCGGAGCAATACCGGACATGCCAAATCCGGTCACTAGCCATAAGACCACAGCTACAAGCAGGGATAGCGCATCGGGCCAACTCGCCTCAAACGAGGGCAAGAGCGCGGATATGCCCAGTGTGATGGCGGCTAAGAGAGCCCCGCGCGAGGCGAGGGTGTGAGGGTGAAAGCGATCTGCGAGTCGGGTCATCAGCAATCGACCCACGATCATGCCGAGCATGAAACCGCCAAAGGGCGCCGAGCGCAGCGCCAGTGGGGCATCCAAGATGTCTCTTGCAAACACGGTGGCCCAGTCCACAATCGCGATTTCGGGATAAACCGCGCAAAACAATCCTGCTGAGAGAATCCAGAGCTGAGCTGGTGCTTGATAAAAACGGCGCTTGATATGGGTCGCTTTATCTTCCAGGTGCCCATCTTCACTCGGGCCAAGAAGCCGTGGTCGCAAGATTTCAAATAATACCGCCGTGATCAGCGCGGTGGCAACGAGAAAAACTTCCAGGCTAATCAGCGAGGTCGACACGGCACCGGTTATCGCCGCCAATACCGCGCCCATGCTCCAGCCGGCATGAAGGCGGGGAACGATGGTGCGAGGAACCATCTTTTGCAGTACCACCGCGTGCGTGTTGGCACTCATTCCCACAAACGCCATGCAGAAGGTGAACCCGGCGTTGAGCCCTGCCCAGACCACCGGGTTTGTGCTAAAGCCCAAGGAGACTAAGAACATCAGCCCTAGATACAGGCCAAAACGCAGCACCAATCGTGAGCCAAAGCGCAAAATAATCCTGCTGGCCACTAACAGTGAGGCCATCGAACCGATGGCTCCAACGCCCAAGATGGTGCCCCAGAGGGCAAAACTCACCCCCAAGCGGTCAATATATTCGGGCACCCAAGCCACCGAACACAAGGCGGTGTGGCCCACCAAAATGAAGACCATGAGTAGCGCGGGTTGGGCACTTTTGATTCGCGTAGCGCTGGTGGTCACAGGGCCCTCTCTTTTGTTCTAGGCACAGTCTTGGCCCCGCGCCCCAGTTCTACAAATCAGGTGTGCACCGCCGTTTACCGCAGGTGTTCTACAACCACGCACGAATTGCCTGACGGCGTGGGGTAAGACCTGTTTTAGGGCCTAAACCATAGGTTTGAGGGGTGTGGCGTGCCGATAGTTACGATGCTCCACAAGGCGTGGGTGAATCACTGGAGACCACTCCTTGGTGGTCGGGAGATTTGGCGCACCAGGTGAGTGTCGGAGACTCTGAGGCGACACCGGTTAACGGCGCTGCCCAAGCGTGGGAAACATGGCGTGACCAGATCCGCTCACTGGGGGGACCAAGCCCTCTGATTCATTTTCAAGACCGCAACGAAAACCGCATCGACCTTTCTCGCGGCCACCCAGGTGGACTTGCCAGATTTTTAGCCGGGTCACCCACGCTGTTAGTGAATTTGATTCGCGATGACATGGCGAGAAAGCCGGCGCATAAAGCAGCGGGGCGGCTAGTCAATCATGCCCTGGAATTACTCCAAAACCGGGGCCTGGACACCATGGCCTTAGGTATTGGGCTGGTCGAATGGAAACACGACGGGGTGGATTACTGCGGCCCACTGTTGATGCGCCCAGTTCGTTTACGTCGCCGGGGTAAAGATTTTGAACTCACTTTGCGAAAATCCCGCGTTCGACTGAACCCGGGTGTGCAGCGAGCTTTTGCCCAACAACTTCAGGTCACCTTGGATCCAGAAGCGTTCGTGGCCTTGACCGATGATGAGGGTGCTTTCAAACCGAATCCGGCACTGGATCGTTTGCGCGATTTGACCGCCCACCGAGGCGATGTCACCGTTGCGGCCAGGCTTGTGATTTCCAGTTTTGCCGAATTAGTCGATCCGATGCTCGATGACGCTCATGATCTTGAGCACAACGTTTTGGATGCTCTGGGCAGCAACACCACGGCGGTGGCAACGCTTCGAACCTCACGGGTTCCCGTCGAAGTGTCACACCCCGATCGACGCTCGGCCGATACGGATCGTTTCATCGCTGATGCCAACCCAGAACAAGATGCCATCGTGGCAAATATTCAAGCCGGCAACTCCTTGGTGGTGCAAACCCCACCTGGTACCGGTGCGACCCAAGTCGTCGTTAACGCGCTCGGTGGATTGATTGCTAACCATAAACGGGTCTTGATCGTCACGCCCAGGCCTGCCAGCGCCCATGCGATCAAAGAACGTTTGGCGGAATCAGGGTTGCGGGGCGCGGCAGTGGAGGTGGCCAACCCGGGCAAGGACATCATTGCCTCCATTGGTCGAAACGAAAAAGCCAAAAAACCGACTCTTCGTGATGTGGATGCGGCCCTAGAGCGACTGCGCAAAGTCATCCTTCGCTACCGCGAAGCGCTGAGTGAAAAAAACCACGAACTGGGGGTCAGCGCCCTGGATTGCTTCAGCGCTTTGGGCCGGCTATCTCTGAGCGCGAAACCGCCTGAGACGACTGCCCGCTTAGACAAAGAGGCGCTGGTTTCTCTCGCTGGTGGCCTTGGTCAGGCAGCGGAGCTGCTAGCCAAAGCAGCCGAATTGGGGGAATTCAAGTACGGACCGGATGATTCACCCTGGTATGGCGTGAGTTTTACTAGCCTTGAAGACGCCAGAAAATCCCAGGAACGCGCTAAGCGCCTCTCGATCGATCTGATTCCGAAGCTGTTGGAAAGAATTGAACCGATCCTGGCTCAAACCCCGCTGCCTCAGGCCAAAACGGTCGGACAGATTGGCATGTTCCTGCATTTGCTGATGGATATTAGAGACACCCTGGATCGATTCCAACCCACCGTGTTTGACCGCTCGTTGCGGGATTTGATTAGGGCTACCGCCCCAGGCGATGACGCGAAAGACATGCCTCGGATTCAACGGCGTCGACTCAAAGCTCTGGCGAAGGAGCACGTTCGACCCGGTGTTCACGTGGGTGATCTGCACGAATGGCTGATTAAGATTCAGGCCCAACGCGATATGTGGAACCGTTTTGTTGAAACAGGCCACCAACCCAGCGTGCCCGGTGGGCTGGGTGATCTCCAGGCCTTATTCCAACAGAGCGAAACCGATATCGCGGAACTTGATCGGGTTCTGGGGCGCTCGGCGCTAAACGCCCGTTTGGCCGATATGCCTACTGGGGACCTGGTAGATCTCTTAGCGAAACTTTCCCAGGAGTCTGAGATTCTCCACGGATTGGAGCAGCGCCAAGAAATCGCCGACCTTTTGGCGCAGTGGCGCTTGCAACCTCTCGTTGAAGACCTTGCGACTCGACACGTTGATGGCTCTGGCGTGGCCAATGAGTTGGCGATGGCGTGGTGGCGCGGTGCACTGGAAACCATTCTGGATAAAGAAGAAGGGTTGCTGGGCTCAGACACGGAAATCCTGCAACGACTTGAAGCAGATTTCCGACTAGTCGATGAAGCTCACGCTGCCGGTAATGGGCAGCTCTCGGGTTGGCAGTTGGCCGAACGTTGGAGTTTGGGGCTCATGGACTGGCCTGAAGAAGCCCAAGCGCTCAAAAAAATGCTACAAAATGGAACCGCCACTGTGCAGAGCTTGAACTCGTTTGCCCCCCACCTCACCAAAGCATTAGCCCCCGTGTGGGTGGCAAGCCCGTATGACGTTCATCACCTGCCTCATACGCTTCGCTTTGACGCTGTGTTTGTTCTTGATGCCGCCGCGTTACGCGTTGGTGAAACCTTGGGAGCCCTGAGGCGAGCACCCCAGGTGGTGGCCTTTGGTGATCCCGTGGCGCAAACTCCGAGACCGTTCACGCTGGGCATGAGAGTCGAAGATCCTGCGGGGGTAGTTGATCGTGACGAAGCCCACGATGAGTCACTCTTTGCGGCTCTTCGCGAATTGGTTCCGACCATGAAACTTGAGCACAGTTATCGCTCCAGTGGTGATGATTTAGCCCGCGTTGTGAGTGATGCCTTCTATGGTGGTCAAGGCCAGCATGTACCCTGGGCCGGAAGTTTCTTAGGTCACCCCGCCCTCGCCCTCGATGTGATTGAAGACGGGCAGGGGATGCCTGACCCCATCACGGGAATCGTGGAAGGGGTGGACGCCGAAGTTCGCCAAACGGTTTCGCACGTGATTGATCATGCCCTTTTGCGCCCCACGGAATCTTTGATGGTCTTGACCGCCAGTGCCATCCACGCCAGTAAAGTTCATGACGCCCTGGGCCTGGCCGTTGGTGCTAAACCTGAGATTGCTGATTTCTTTACCAAAGACTCTCGTGAGCCGTTCTTGGTTGTCACACTGGATCAGGCCGGTGCCTTGACTAGGGATCGGGTTATTTTCTCTCTCGGCTATGGCCGAACCCCCCATGGCCGCGTGTTGAGCGATTTGGGGCCGCTGTCTCAACCCGGTGGTGAGCGCTTACTCGCGGTGGCGTTTACCAGGGCCAGGCGGCATTTGCGGGTGCTTTCCTGCGTTTCGATCGAAGATTTGCGAGACGAAAGATTGAGCGCCACTACCCGTGCTTTAGGCGATGTCTTGCACAAGGTTGATAACCCGCCATTGGCGAAAGTATCCGGTCGAGAACAAGACCCCCTGTTGGTCGATTTGGCAAAACGCCTGGACGTCCTGGGTATGAACGTGGAATTGGATTACCAGGGTCACATTCCACTCGCCGCCAGCTATGGCGGATATTGCATCGCCCTAGATACGGACACATCCTTGATGCCCTTTAGCGTGCGAGAGGCCTTGCGCTTGCGACCGGCAGCCTTAGCCAAATCGGGTTGGCACTATGTTCGAGCCCACTCACTCGAGCTGTTCACAGCCCCTGATGCAGTTGCTCTGCGGATTGCCACCCTGGTCGGACTCGGCGACACCGCAGGTGCCACAAGTCATGACAATCCCGAGGGTTCGCACACCTTTCGTACAAAGCCTTCGGCACCCGTTACTCATGCCGAATAAGCCAACTCCCAAGGTAGACAAGATCGGCAAACGCCGCGTTCGCACACAAGCAAAACCGGGCCAAGGCGAGGAGCCCCCTGCGCTGCGCGAGGACAAAGATTCCACGGCAAATGACCAACGGCTCAAAGAAGACAAGCCGCCGCATTACTAGCGGCTGACACCTGTGGGCTAAGGGCCTAAGTGGGCCAAGGAGATTACGATAACGCCATCGTCACGGCGGTAAGAAAATGCACCTGAGGTAATGACAGCGAGTGCGCCGAGATTCTGTTGGTGGGATTCATCCAACCGGGCCCGGAATTTGAGCAGATTGCCGGCTGCCTGGTCAACAGATCGCGGATTAAGTTTTATTTCAATTCCAGCCCAGGTTCCGGATGGAGCGCTCACGATGGCATCGACTTCTAGCCCGCTTGAATCGCGATAGTGGGAGACGCCCCCACCCAGGTGCTGCGCGAATACCTGGAGGTCGCGCATCACCAGGTTCTCAAAGAGGAAACCTAGGGTTGAGAGATCCTGGAGGAGTGTCGCCGGTGATGCGCCCAGGGCAGCCACCGCGAACGCGGGGTCGACAAAATATCGTTTAGCAGCTTTTCTCACCGCGTAAGACGAGCGAAGGTGGGGCGACCACGGGGGCACGTCTTCGATGAGCATCAGATCCCGAAGTGTCTGAAGATAGGTTTCAAGTGTTTCGGGTTTGAGTGTTTCGGATTCAGTGTGGGAAATTTCGCTGGCCAGCTTCGATAGTGAAATTTCGGACCCTATGTTGCGTGCGAGGCTGCGCAATATCTTGCGAATTCGTGCGGGGTTTTGCTTGGACCCAGCTGGAATCGAAAAATCGCCTCGCTCTACGTCGCGTAAATACGAGCCGAGGGCCGAAATAACCCCCGTAACCTCACGTCCTTGGAAGGCAGGCAAACCACCACGACAAATTTCGCTCGTGACGGTCTCGATTGCAGCATCGCGCTCGCCTTCTAGGTTCGGGGTTCCCTCGAGTAGGGAGGCCAGCGAGGTCTCCCCACTTGAGTATCCAGATTCCCACAACGTCATCGGCCGCATGGTAATCCGATGGATTCGACCCGCTCCCACGTGTCGAGTGGGGGAATCTGCCATGCGCGCAGAGCCAGCGAGAATGAACTGTCCCACCGCTTGACGGTTATCCACGGCCGCGCGAACGTGGTTCCACAGTTCGGGTTCTATCTGCCACTCATCGATCAGTCGTGGGGTCGCACCTTCGAGGACTCGGTGAGGTAGTAGCTGAGCCAGTTCTCGTGCGGTTTGGTCAGTGTCTAGCCGGACCGATGAGAGAGCAAATTGCAGCGCTGTTGATGTCTTTCCGCAGCCTCTTGGCCCCTCCAGTAACACTGCCCCGGAGACGGACAGAGCCTGTTCTACCTCGGAATCGACGACTCGAGCTGAGTATTTCATGCCCTGAAAGTATCAGTTAGGGGGTCATTTGTAAAGAATTTAGGGAGTCATTTGTAAGGTTTCTGGGGAGCCATTTGTAAGCTTTTTAGGGGGTTATTTATCAAATCGACGACTAAAGCCCCAGATTTAAGATTTAGCGGGTGTGCTCGCGGGCTTTGACTCAGATGACTTAGCGGGGGTGGTGGAGCTTTCTTTCTTAGCCGCCGCGGGCTTGGCTGACTCGCTCGAGGTTGCTTTAGCTTTCTTTGCTTCTGCCCTCGAGTCCGTGCGGTAAAAACCTGAGCCTTGAAAGCTCACTCCAATGGCGTTAAAGACTTTGCGCAACGGCTTGCCACATTCGGGGCAGGCGGTCAGCGACTCATCGCTAAAAGCTTGCTGGATATCGAAGGCATGTTCACAGGACGCGCAGCGGTAGGAATAGGTAGGCATTGTGGTGGGTTAAATCCTTTAGGAAGAGACGGGGTGAACGGTAATAATTTGACTGGGGGTGACCATCCCATCGACGGGCTGGTCATGTTTTTCTCGGGGAACATCATCGACAAGCTCGTGGTCATACACCACGGCAAAAACGTTGGACTCACTACCTAAAGTTCCCAGCGCCCGATCATAATATCCGCGACCCCAACCTAAGCGCATGCCATCAGGGGCAACGCTGGCAGCTGGCACAAACACCACATCGGCATCGGCGAGAGCTATGGGGCCTAAGACCTCACTGGTGGGAATGGGCATCCCCAGAACATCTTGCGCCTCATCACCGCTTTCATAGGGCGCCCAATCCATCAAACCGTCTTCACGGGCAACCGGCAGATAGACCAAAAGGCCTTCACCCACGGCCCAGTCTAAAAATTCCCTGGTGGGTGGTTCATCATTAATGGAGAGATAGCAGGCAATGCGCCCCGCAGCATATTGGTCCACTACGCGCTTCATGTTGGCTAAGAGCCCGGCTGCGGTTGCGTCACGCTCGGAGGCTGTCATGATCCGTCGACGTTCTCGAACTTCGGCGCGAAGCGCCCGCTTACTAGGAGCTAAGTCCTCGACCATCCCCTCATTCTACGCCCGCGCATTACGATAAGGGGATGCCTATTGTTAAAGCCGTAATCCCCGCAGCGGGAATGGGTACCCGCTTTTTGCCGGCTACCAAGGCGATGCCTAAAGAAATGCTGCCGGTGGTGGACAAACCCGCTATTCAGTACGTTGTCGAAGAGGCCGTTCGCGCGGGGCTTCACGACGTCCTCATGATCACCGGTCGCAACAAAAATGCGCTAGAAAATCACTTCGATCGCAACACTGAACTGGAAGCACTGCTGCGAACCAAAGGTGACCAGCGCCGATTGCAAGAAGTTATGCATTCCACCCAACTAGCAAATATGCACTATGTGAGACAGGGCGACCCTCTGGGTTTGGGCCACGCAGTCTTGCGCGCCCAGATGCATGTGGGGAATTCGCCTTTTGCTGTCCTCCTCGGTGACGATCTCATCGATTCAAGAGATGATCTCTTGGGCCGGATGATTGATGTTCACGACCAGCGTGCCACCAGTGTTGTGGCGTTAATGGAAATTGATCCCGCCCTTTCCCACCTTTATGGCATCGCGACCGTGGAGGTCACCGACGAAGATGATGTGGTCAA
Organism: Microbacteriaceae bacterium BACL25 MAG-120322-bin65; assembly: GCA_001438965.1. Lineage (GTDB taxonomy): Bacteria > Actinomycetota > Actinomycetes > Actinomycetales > Microbacteriaceae > Pontimonas. The sequence goes on from LIAY01000008.1 coordinate 15,974, forward strand.
AGTCACCGGATTGGTAGAAAAGCCTTCTGTCGAATCGGCGCCCTCAAATCTTGCCGTGATTGGTCGCTATGTTCTCCAACCCGATGTGTTCTCGATCCTTGAGTCCACAGAACCAGGCTCTGGTGGTGAAATTCAGCTCACCGATGCACTCAACACCTTGACCACGTCCGCCAGCGGCGGTGGTGTGCATGGGGTCATCTTTAGAGGACGCCGTTATGACACCGGTGATCGTTTGGACTATCTCAAAGCTATTGTCCAAGTTGCGACCAGTCGTGAGGACTTAGGTCCTGATTTCACCACGTGGCTGCGCGAGTTTGTGACTCGCGGTTAGCTAGAACCCCCCTCTGATGGCGCTTCCCACTCTTCACCATCGCCAGTTGATTTTGCGCGGCGTGCGCATGCGCGATGCGAAGGCCATGGAGCGAGCGTTAGGCGATAACCGAGCCTGGTTGAGCCCTTGGGAAGCCACGACACCTATTATTCGAACCGGCATCTTTGATGCCAGAGCTAGTATTCGTAGTCTTCTTCGGGCCGCTAAAGAAGGTGTGGCCCTGCCGCTAGTTATGGTCGCTGATGGCGAACTAGTCGGCCAGCTCAACGTCTCACAAATCACCTATGGGTCACTCTCGAGTGCCACCTTGGGATATTGGGTAATCGAGAAAGTTGCGGGCCAAGGCCTCACCAGCCTGGCTGTGGCGATGGCCAGCGATCATTTATTCTTTGAAACCGGGCTTCACCGGGTAGAAATTTGTATTCGACCTGAGAACACGGCCTCGTTGCGCGTGGTGGAAAAGTTGGGCTTTCGCTATGAAGGGCTTCGCCGACGTTTCATCCACATTGATCGGGCTTGGGCGGATCATTTCTGTTTCGCCTTAGTCGTGGAAGAGGTTCCTGGTGGCATCTTGGCCCGTTACGAAAAGGGCAGAGTGCCCCCCGGTGTGGCAGCCATCCCCGACACCGACTGGGTCAAAGCCCGAAACCCACTTTCCTTACCGCCGTTATAGATAGCGCGCCAATACAGGGTTTTAGGCCCCTTGGCTCATACCCTAGAGCGCGTGGGAAGTTCAGGTTCGACAGTTCTGCTGCTCGTGGCAGCAGTGTTGTGGTTGATGTATTTAGTGCCCCTATGGCTCAAGCGCAGTGAGTACTACGCCACCGAGCGAAACGCAGCCCGACTGGGCCAAACTATTCGTCTACTGGCGAACACTTCTGAAGCATCCAAAGAAATTAGGGCGGAGCTTCAGGCCCGATCGATTGCTAAAAAAGAACGCGAAGCTAAACATCAGCTCAAAGTTCTCTCAAGCCCCGTGTTGAGCCTGGCCGAACGGCGCAGGCGCACCAAGCAGGTTTTTTCGCTTGCTCTACTGATTGGGACCGCTTCCGCCGCAACCGCCTATTTGGCGGGGTGGCCACTGCAAGTGATCTGGAGTTCCACCACGGTGGTCACCATTTCCTTTGCAGTATTGGGAAGACTTAACCGGGTGAGCAAGGACGCATTGCCTGCTGTTGCAGCAGCGCACCAGAGTGCTGGAATGCCGCGAACCATCGCTCAGCCGCCGGTGAGCGCATCGTTGCCCCCGCTTCCTGAGCCTTTGTCTAATCGGAGTGTGACTGAGCGCAATCCACTGCCCAGTCACGATGACCTAGTGAGAGCTGCTCGAGCGGCCGCGCTTGCCAAGAGACCAGAAGACTTTGCCCACGAAGAGCTCGCTGTTGTCTCACCCTTCGCTGGAATGGGCGAAGTTCGGCCAAGCGCCACCGAAAAGGTCAACCTTGATGAGGTTCTCCGACGCAGAAGGGCCGTTTAGACCTTTTTCCTCGGTGCTATCGTTAGCGCGTAAGGGCCTGTGGCGCAGTTGGTAGCGCGCCTCGTTCGCAATGAGGAGGTCAGGGGTTCAATTCCCCTCAGGTCCACAATTTCGACCTACTGCATCAGATGAGAATTGGGTGATCTTCTTAGGAACTCACCACGGCAGCTTAAGACCCCGTAGTGGTTCAGCATCGTCTGGAATGGCGGGTAAGGGTGTCTGGCCGGCCCGGATGCAGATCCACTTGAGGTTCGTGGGGCTCTCGGGGAGACAGCGCCATGTCCGCATAACCCCTGGGCCCACCTGGACCACGGTTCCGGCTGAAACATCAACAACTTCGGAGTCAAGCCCCATTTGGCCCTCGCCCTCGAGGAACACATAGACCTCTTCGAGAACCGAGTGCACGTGCCAATAACCGACCTGCTCGCCAGGGGCGTAAGAGTTTGCGGTGAGTCCGATGACATCGCCAGTGGTTTCGTGATCAACTACTCGTCGGCCAGGCCGCGTCGTCTCGGGGCGAAATCCACCGACGTAATCTATCCATGACGAGAGAGGGCCAAGCTGGGCAACACTAAAACTGCTCATAATTGGTAAGCGTAGGCGAAATTCGCCTGCCAGTGGCTCTGTGCTCAGATGATGGGAAGCGCGTTGAGTGGTCGGGTTTGATCCCAGTGCTTATTTCTGGGGTGGCTCCGGGCCACTTCTTGCGGCGTGCGAATAGTCACCGGTTTGCTGTGACTGAAAAATAGGCTGAATTTGGAAATGCTTCCCGACACAACCCTCCCAAATACTGGGGTGCGTGATGGCGTTGAGGGCCTAGGGGGACATTTCACCAGGCGGATTACTCGCCAGGTTCAGGGGCGCCCTCTAGTTGATCCATGAGATCCAGAATGAGGATGGGCCAGCTCAGAGTTTCTGTGCGACCGAGTCGAACAACGACGGTTCCTTGGTCAGGGGCGACAAAAACGTATTGACCCAGATTTCCCTGCGCTGCAAAACGGTTGTGGGGGTATACCCACCAGAAGTAGCGGTAATTCTGATCCAGGAAGTCGTTTCGTCCCACGGAGACATTCGTTGCTGCTGTTGCATCTTTGACCCACAGTTCTGGCACTACCTGCTGTCCTGCCACCACGCCGCCTTGTGCAAACAACAGCCCAAAGCGTGCGAAGTCGATCGGGCGAGCGTTGAAACCGCTCTCCATTTTCTCGAAGCGACTATAAAAGCTATCCATACTCCACGAGGCATCAGCTTCGGCGCCCATGGGCGCCCACAAAACCTCGCTCATGTAGTCCCCGACGTTTTGACCAGTAGCCCTCTCCAAGGCCATGCCGAGCAGCAGCGGGTTGTAGTTGTTGTAGAGGAAAGTCTTACCGGGTTCCTCGACAATGACGGCTTTCAACGCTGAGGAGCGAAGATTCGCAGAAAAGTATGTGTTTACGGGATCGCCCCAGGGCGACATGGTCTCCACATATTCCAAGCCCGAGGTCATGGTGATGAGGTGTTTCAGTGTGATCGCACCAAAGCGGGGGTCTTTCTCCAGCAGTTCTGGGATGTAGTCAGTGATGGGATCATCCAACGACCCGATTTCGCCCTCGTCTATGGCGATCCCAATCAGGGTGGACAAAAAAGATTTCGACACAGAAAACGACGTGTGTAAAGCGTCGGGGTCTACCCCTGGGGCATACCACTGGTGAACAAGCACGCCGTCTTGCAGGACGAGAAAAGCAGTGGTCTCAGTTTCGTTAAGGAACTGATCAAGCGCCCCCTGCGAGTCGATTGCCGGCATGCCTGGACCCAAAGTCTGCATGTCGATGCGCCCAAAGGCTTCCAGTGTTCTGTCATCGAGTGCTGCAGGTAAATTTGAGGCACTCGAGGTGGGGATTGCCCGAGACGGGAAGCCCTTGATGTGATCGATGGTGGGCCCTACCTGCCCGAAAATTACCGAGAAGAACAGCCCCCGAGCGAGCTGGGAGAAATTGCTGGCCGCGAAGAGAACCCCGAAGGCTAAAACGGGAATAGTCACGATAGCGACAAGAATTCTCAGCGGACGCCTTGTTTTCTTGGCACGGTGGGCGGGGGCATGGTCAGCCATCTCAGCACGCTAGCACGCGCGGGTTCAGCTCAGTAAGGGTGAGGGGATCAACACACCACTTTGTTACCGCGTTTGCTGCTTTCCGAGCCGCATAGCTTGGGTTGACGCAGTGGTTGTCCTTAATTTCGCATCAAAAAGACCCTCAAGCAACGGGATGTGGGGGCGTACCCTGACATCACCCAGATAGCGGGAGCCCACCGAGATGCGCTCAGGCGCTAGGAAATCTCCGGGTTCTCAGGCGTGGGGTCAGAGACGTCGGTCACCACGGTCACTGGCTTGTAATCAGTGATCGAAGGCGCGGGCGCGGTTTGGGCAAGGGAGAGCCGATCGACTGAATCTCCCAAGACTTGGCGGATGCGCGAGACATCAACTAGGGATCCGTTGACTTCAGCGAAAATCGAATTGACGACACCTAAAGCATCTTCTAGGTTGCGTTTGCCATTGGCTATCGCGCGGGCGGTAATCTCCTGGGCGCTCTTCTTAGCCTCGGCCAAGATTTCTTCTGCCTGCTTTTCTAGATTTAGTGCGCGGGCTTCAGTTTTTCGGGCATAATCATCGGCTTCTCGGTAGATGCGCATCGCATAGGAATCTGCCTGGTCTCGAATATCAGATTCCATCCGATCGATTTCGAGTTTCTGCAGGCGCAGTTCACTATGGGCATCCTGGGAGAGTCGTTGCGACTTTTCCAGGGTTTCCTGAGCTTCAGCTTCGATTTTTTGACCAGTGAGGGTTGCCTGATCGACAATTTCTTTAGCTTGTGCCTTGGCGCGAGCCATGATGTTGACTTCTCTGGCCCGCTGAGTTTCTAATTCCGAGAGAGCCTCGTCTCTGGCCTCGGTGGCTTCGCTGACGAGTTCTGCTCTTGCACGGGAGGCATCTTGGGAAACGGCCTCGGAGTCCACTACGGCAAGCTCACGGATTCTGGTGGCTTCGTTACGAGCGTGATTGAGCACCACGGCAGCTTCAGCGCCAGCTTGTTCCACCTGCTTGATCACGTTCAAACGCAACGTCGTATTGGTTTCGCTCGCCCCGGCGAGTTGAGTGCGCAGGGATTGGACTTCATCGCTGAGGTCACGAAGCCTGGCATCTACAACATCAGTGGCATAACCGCGCATCACCTTAGGAAAAATATGTTTATTCACGATTTAATAGTATTGGGGCGAAGCCGAAAGTGATAGGCCTAATTCTCCCGATCTAGTTACACCGCGTTAGGACAACCTGGGTGCCCACAGTGGGCTTCTAGCCGGGCAAGAGTCGAGGGAGCGAGGGTGGCGCGTCTAGATTGCCACTCGAAGGGCACTTGGCCCCAGAATCAGCCTGAAAAACCACATGTGTTGCGCGTTGCGCATCATGCTATAGTCAGGCAATGATTGTTTCCTTTCGGCACAAGGGATTGCAAGATCTCTTCGAGAGTGGAGCACCACGAGGTGTGAACCCTCACCACGCGGGAAAATTACGCCTGCACTTAGCAGCCCTGGATTCAGCGCAAGAGGTGATGGATATGGATGTCCCCGGTTTTCGACTGCATGCATTGAAAGGCACCATGAAAGACAGATGGTCGATTTCGGTAGACCAAAACTGGCGGATTACGTTTGAGTTTCGTGACTCTAACGCATACGTTCTTGATTACGAGGATTATCACTGATGAACACGCACCTTCCTTTGTACAATCCTCCACATCCTGGAGAGTTCATCACGCAGATATACCTGGCGCCCTCCGGTGTGAGCGCGCGAGAGCTTGCGAAGAAACTGCGCGTGAGCGCTTCCACGCTCTCGCGCCTGTTGGCAGCATCCCACCGAGTGAGCCCTGAGATGGCATTGCGCCTGTCCAAAGTGTTAGGCCGTAGCCCGGAAAGCTGGCTAGCTATGCAAGATAGCTATGACCTTTGGCAGGCGCGAGCGCGCATAAACGTTGACGAGCTGGAGCCACTCACCCTCACCGGATAACGCCAAGAGG
>LIAY01000009.1 GCA_001438965.1 Microbacteriaceae bacterium BACL25 MAG-120322-bin65
TAGAGATCGTCCCCATCAATGAGAACTTCGCCCTCCACATAGGCACCAGGGATGACCTCATGCATGCGATTGAGGGTTCGAATCAGGGTTGATTTCCCACAGCCCGAGGGGCCAATGAAGGCGGTCACGCTACGTGGCTCGATGACCATGTTCACGTCCTCTACAGCAAGGAATTTGCTGTAGAAAATGTTTAGGTTTTTTACTTCAATTCGTTTCGACATGGTTTTCCCTCGTGTTTTCCTAACGGCCAATCTTGGGCGCAAAAGTTCGAGCAATGAGGCGGGCGCCAAGGTTCAAGACCATGACGATAAGGATCAGGGTGAGAGCTCCCGCCCAGGCTCTAGCCAAATACGCTTCGGGCACAGACCCTTGCGACACATAGGAGTAGTAGACAAAGTTTGGCAGGCTCTGCATCCGGTCGTGGAAAATATCAAAGTTGAAATCGTTGCTGAACCCAGCAGCGATCAGCAGCGGCGCCGTCTCGCCCATCACGCGAGCAATCGCCAACATAACGCCGGTGGTAATACCCGCTATTGCGGTGGGCAACACCACTTTGAGAATGGTCAACCACTTGGGAACGCCCAGAGCGAAAGCAGCTTCACGTAGTTCATTGGGAACCAGTCGCAGCATTTCTTCGCTGGAGCGGACCACGATGGGAATCATCAACACGGACAAAGCGGCCGAACCCGAAAGGCCCATCCTGGTTCCCGGACCCAAAATAATTTCAAACAGGGCGTAGGCAAACAATCCCGCCACGATTGAGGGGATGCCGGTCATGACGTCAACGAAGAAGGTAATCCACTGGGATAAACGCCTACCTTGCCCGTACTCCACAAGATAAATCGAGGTGAGCAAACCAATGGGAACCGAAATAACGCTGGCAGCAAGTGCCATGATGACGGTTCCCAGAACAGCGTGTGCAGCGCCGCCACCTTCGCCGACCACATTGCGCATGGAAAGGGTAAAGAAATCTAGATCGAATCTGGACGCCCCTTTGGTAACAACGGTAATCAGGAGCGATATCAGCGGGGTGAGGGCAACAAGAAAAGCCGAGGTGATGAGAACCTGGGCCGTGCGATCAATAGCCCTGCGACGGCCCTCTACGAAATGGGAGACGGCGTATTGCAAAATCACGTAGAAGATGACCCCGACAATCGCCACCGCGACCAGGTTGAGCTGCCAATCCTCTTCGGCGGGGCGAAGAAGATAAAACACTGCAAGCGAGAGTAAAAGTGCGCCGATCAGGAGTAGCCCAAAAACATAGGACCCTAGGCGACTGGAGGAATAAGAATTGGTCGCTTTGGCAGCAACGTTCAGATTGAGGCTCATTTAGTTTGCCCCCGAAAACTCTTTAGAGCGATCGACAATCCACCGGGCAATGGAGTTCACCACCAGGGTGATGGCGAAAAGAATCAGACCAGAAGCAATCAACACGTTCACGTTGAGACCCGATGCCTCGGGGAAGCTCAAAGCAATGTTGGCGGCAATGGTGGAAGGGTTGACCGAACTAATCAGGTTCACCGAGATGACTCCAGTGGCGGAAAGAACCATCGCCACGGCCATCGTTTCGCCAAACGCCCGGCCCAGACCCAGCATGGCGGAAGAGATAATGCCCCCTCGGGCCACCGGGAGCACGACGGTGCGAATCATTTCCCACCGGGTTGCCCCTAGAGCCAGGGCGGCTTCTTCATAGAGCACCGGGGTTTGGAGGAATACTTCACGCGAAATAGCGGTGATAATCGGCAACACCATCACGGCAAGCACAATGGCGGCAGTCAAAATGGTCCGGCCCGTGCCCGAAGGTGGTCCTTCAAAGAAGGGAATGAAAGACAGGTTTTCATGCAGGCTCACATAGAGCGGCTGAATAGCTGGGGCCAAAACGGTGCCACCCCAGAGGCCATAAACCACCGAAGGCACGGCAGCCAGAAGGTCAATGACATACCCCAGAAACTCAGCGATGCGCCGTGGGGCATAGTGAGAAATGAACAGTGCAATTCCTATCGCCACCGGGAAGGCAAACAACAGAGCTAAGAAGGCAGCCCACAGCGTTCCGTAAACAAGGGGAAAAACGTAAGCCCAGAAGTTGGGGTTCTCCGAGGAGCGCTCGAGAAGAGAAATATCTGCTGGATCAGCAGTGAGGGCAGGGAGCCCCTCGAGAAACAAGAAACCAAATACACCGGCGAGAAGGGCAAGAATCAAAGACCCGGAGAGTCTCGATAGCCCAGAAAATACTCGATCTCCGGGACGCTGGCGAACCTTAGTAACTACCACCTTAGGAACAGAAGGTAAGTCTGAAGAGTTCACGGCTTAGAGTCCTAACGAGTCTCGTCGAAGTGTAATGGAATGAGAGTCATTCAGGCTAACGACCGAACTTAAGGTTGTATGGTCCGGGGCTTTAGCCCCGGACCATACTGAGGGCCTTAGTTACTTGAGGCCCTCGAGAATTGCGACTGCAGCGGTCCGGAGGGCTGCGGAGATCGGGGCGTTGCCCGCTGCCGCTTGGCCGGCCAACTGGCCTTCTTCACTCACGATGTATCCGATGTAGCCCTTCACGAGCTCAACAACGGAGTCATCTGCGTAGTCGTTGCAACCAACGAGGTAGCTGACCAACACAATCGGGTAGGTGCCTGTTGCCTCAGTGGCACGGTCCAACTCGATTGCGAGGTCGTTGTCGCCACGCTCACCAGCGTTAGCAGCGGGGGAAGCGTCCACAATTGCGGCAGCTGCCTCAGCGCTGTAAGGAACGTATTCTTCACCAACCTTGACCGAAACGGTTCCGAGGTTACCGGCGCGAGAAGCGTCGGCGTATCCGATGGTTCCCACACCGTTGGTGACAGTGTCCACAACACCGGAGGTACCCTGTGCGCCTTCGCCGCCCCACTCAGCAGGCCAGGTCTCGAAAGATCCAGCGTTTTCGCCACCGAGGACCCAGAAGTCTTCAGAAGCCTTGGAGAGGTAGTCAGTGAAGTTAGCCGTGGTACCCGAGTCGTCGGAACGGTGAACTGCGGTGATCGCGAGATCAGGCAGGTTGACTCCGTCGTTCTGAGCGGTGATTGCAGCGTCAGTCCAGTTGGTGATTTCACCAGTGAAAATCTGAGCGAGGGTGTCAGCGTCGAGGTTCAACGAGGTAACGCCTTCAACGCTGAAGATGACGGCGATGGGGGAGATGTAAGCAGGAATCTCCCAGATGCCGGCTTCTTCAACACAAGAGGCGAAGGGGCCCGCAGCAATCTCGTCAACCTTGAAAGCACGGTCGGAACCAGCAAACGATGATGCGCCATTCTGGAAGGTCTCACGTCCGCCACCGGAACCAATGGGGTCATAGGAAACAGTTACCTCAGGGTTAGCAATCTGGAATCCAGCAACCCAGGTTTCCTGAGCGCTTCCCTGTGATGACGCACCAGCACCAATCAAGGTTCCGCTGAGGGTGGATGCTGCTGCTTCTGTAGCAGCTGTGGTGGTCTCTTCTACTGCGGCTTCCTCTTCAGCTGCGGCACATGCGGTGAGCACGAAAGCAGCAGAAGCGAAGAGAGCGACACTAGCGAGAGCTTTTTTACGAGCGATCATTGTGTGTATACCTATTCCTTGGGTTTAAGGGATTGTGATTGGCACGTTAGTACCTCCCATAATCTCCCGAGAGAAGGTGACGCGAACGGGCACAGACGGTGAACGGAGGGTTAACAATTCTTGGGCGCCAAAATGTGCCACAGTAGAACGCGTGAAGAATCTCGCGCGGGTGGTCACGCTAACCCCTGCCCCCTCTATTGACCGCACCTATCAGGTCCACGCGATGAGCCCCGGCGAAGTCCATCGTGCACGCCGCGTTAGCGCCGAGTTTGCCGGTAAGGGAGTGAACGTTTCCCGTGGTCTGGGGGTTGCCGGTATTTCTTCGCTAGCAGTGGTGCCACTTTCCCACCAGGATCAACTGAGCTGGGCCGAAGACACCCTGGTGGTCTCAAGCACGGTGCCCGGATCAGTGCGCGTCTCCATCACCGTCACCGAAGATGACGGGCGAACGACGAAGATCAACGAATACCCCCCGGCATTATCGCCGCAAGACTGGCAAGCGCTCCAGGAAACAACACTGCGGGTGTTGTCAGAAAACAAACCCTCTTGGCTTCTCATCGCTGGCACCATGCCTCTGACCACCGAGGGCGCTCCCCTTGATCTGAGCAATCTGTGTCATCGCGCTCGCGAATTGGGGTGTTCGATTGCGGTTGACACCTCCGGGGTGAGTTTGGCAAACGTAGCCAGAGCGGGTTTGCCCGATGTCATCAAACCCAATACGCCCGAACTTGCCGAGTGTGTGCAGCGTTCCCTACATACCCTGGGCGATGTTCTCGCTGCAGCGCGTGAAGTGGTCGGTTGGGGCGTTGACACCGTGCTGGTGAGTCTGGGTAGCGATGGCATGGTGGGGGTTTCTGCCACCCAGGCCTTTCACTCTTGGACCAACCGGGTCCGCGTGGCTAACACCATTGGCGCTGGCGATGCGAGCGTTGCTGGATTTCTCGCCCAGAGCCTGGAACAGCCCGCAAATCTTGGTGCAGCAGTAGCAAACGCCGTGGCGTGGGGTGCCCACAAAGTTCAGCAACCTAGTTCTCAACTACACAACCTAGAAAATCTGCCGGAGGTTTTCTCCACCACATCACCGGATCGGTCACAAAACCTCGATGAGCCGGGGCTGGTCTCCTAAACCCTCATTCGCCACAATATGGTTTTCTGTGGTTTTTGTTGTTGAATTGTGTGGTTTTGTGTTAGTTTCCTCTCAGGTCTTTCATAGAATCCGAAGGGGCGACAACGATGTTGGCAGAAGAACGGCGATTGCTGATTGTGGACTGGACTCGTAATGAGGGCCGTCTCGATGCCGCCGATACCGCCCTAAAGCTCAATGTTGCGACCGAAACAATTCGACGGGATTTCGATATCTTGCAGCGTCGCGGTGTGCTGCGCCGGGTTCACGGTGGCGCGATTGCGATGGAACGTTTTGCCCACGAATACACAATCTCTGAGCGCCAAGGCCTGAACCCCCGTGCAAAAAGACTCATCGCAGAAACCGCAGCACAGTACGTTCCCGACGAAGGATGCGTTTTTGTTGACGGTGGAACCACGACCGAGTTCCTCGCGCCCCAGCTGCGTAATCGACCCAACCTCCTGGTCGTGACCAACAGCGTAATCCTGGCGTCCAAGATCGCCGATAGCTCAACGAAGACTTACATGCTCTCCGGGCGAGTGCGACCCACAACGCTGAGCTCCGTCGGCGCACGCACGGTTGAAGACCTCACCAACCTCAATGCGGTAGTCGCATTCATTGGGGTCAATGGAATTTCCCCCGAGCTTCGCCTGACCGCATTCGATAGCGACGAGGCGGCAGTAAAAAGAGTGATGATTACCAATTCAGCCGAACGAATCCTGCTGGCGGATCACAGCAAGTTTGGTTCTATTTATCCGGCAACGTTTGGATCACCCTCAGATTTTGATCGCCTGGTCACCGACATGGATACCGACACCAGAGCAATCGACAAATTCGCCGACAAAGGCGTGGAGGTGGTCGTCGCAGGATGAGCGCCCAACTAGGTTTCGTCTTCACCTTTGAAGACGGAAAAGCACGAGAGGCCAGGGAAGGGGAATCGACTCCCCGAATTCCCTCCCCTGGCGCCTCGGGCAAACGATACAACCTCTCAAAGGAAGGTAATACCAATGAGTGAATTTATTCCCTCTGGCGGTGGTGGCCAAACAGGCTTCCGCGCTGGAATTCAAAAAGTTGGGGGCAACCTAGCGGGAATGGTGATTCCGAACATCGGCGCATTCATCGCGTGGGGCCTGCTCACAGCTCTGTTCATTCCCACGGGATGGCTGCCGAACGAGGATTTCTCGTCGATGGTCGGCCCCATGATTCTGAACCTACTTCCGATTCTTATCGGTTACACAGGTGGTCGAATCGTTCACGGTCAGCGCGGTGCGGTGATTGGTTCGATTGCAACGGTCGGTGTGATTGTCGGTACAGACATCCCCATGTTCCTTGGCGCCATGATTATTGGTCCGCTAATGGCATGGATCCTCAAGTACATCGACAAGGTACTCGACCCCATTACCCCTCCCGGCTTCGAAATGCTAATCGGCAACTTCTCGCTGGGTATCGCTGGAATGCTTGGCGCCATGCTGGGTTACCTGGGTATCGGTCCTATCGTTTCTGGGATCACCACTTTCCTAGGAAATGGCGTGGGATGGCTCGTCGATAACTCCTTGCTGCCACTCGCATCATTGTTGATCGAGCCAGCAAAGATCCTCTTCATGAACAACGCCATCAACTTCGGTGTGCTCGCTCCCCTGGGAGTGGTAGACGCAGAGGCGACCGGTAAATCAATTATGTTCATGCTGGAAACAAACCCTGGTCCAGGCCTCGGGTTGTTGGTGGCCTTCTGGCTCGCCGGTCCGAAACTGCTCCGCGGTTCCGCACCCGGTGCAATCATTATCCAGTTCCTCGGTGGAATCCACGAAATCTACTTCCCTTACGTCCTGCTGAAGCCTCAGGTCGTCCTGGGTGTTATTGCTGGTGGAATGGTGGGAGTAACAACCTTCATGGTTACCGGAGTGGGGCTTGTTTCAACGCCTTCCCCCGGTTCGATATTCGCGTACATTGCAGTGACCCCCGCAGGTAACCACCTGGGTGTCCTGCTCGGTATCGTGTTGTCAGCGGCCACGTCATTCGTGGTGACCTGGTTCATTCTCAAGATCTCCAAGGTTGATGCAACCGAGGGTGACCTTGCGGTAGCCAAGGACCGCAGCAAAGAGATGAAGGCTGGCAACTAGCCATGGCCTCCGTATCGGCTAGTGATATCAAGCAAATTGTTGTTGCCTGCGAAGCAGGCATGGGGTCGTCCGTCATGGTCGCCCGGCAACTTGCGAAGCAACTGAAGGCGCAGGGGATAGCGGTCACGCATTCCCCCGTCAACCAGCTCACAGAAACACCACACGAGATCGTGCTTGTCCACCGTGGGCTCAGTACCCGCGCGAAGCAGGCCGTTCCCGACTCGGTGGTGATCGTCTTCGACATGTTCTTAGGTGATCTGAACATCGCGAAGCTGGTTGGAGCTATTCAGAACGGTGACACCATTTCTGATGGCTGATCTGCTTCAACTGGCCGGTATCACCCTAGATGCTACGGCCTCCTCGCGAGAGGAGGCCGTAGCCATCTGCGGCGCAAAACTAATAGAACTCGGTGCGGTTTCCCCCGAGTATGCCGCCGCGATGTGGGAGCGGGAACTGACCTTCCCCTCCGAATTAGGCGATGGTTTTGCCATCCCTCATGGGACCGATGAGTCCCGAGTTTTTGTGAATTTTGACCAATTAGTTTTTATCCGACTGCAGAGGCCCATCACCTGGGTCAATGAGGAAGTTAGTGTGATGGTAGGAATCGCCTCCGCCGGTGATGGCCATGTGGAAATCCTTGGCAACCTGGCTGATCTGCTCATGGAAGAGGACAAGGCAGAGATCCTCCGTACCTCCAACAACCCCGAGGTCATCCGTGACCTCATTGTGAAAGGCGAGTAACCCGTGAAAGCTGCACTCTTTAGAGGCCCCGGAGACCTTGAGGTCATTGATGTGGAAACCCCTTCTGCCGGTCCTGGGGAACTCAAGATTCGAGTAGAGTCCTGCGCCACCTGTGGCACAGATGCCAAAATCTTCGGCCACGGTCACCCACGGTTAGAGCCGCCCCAAATCATCGGTCACGAGATTGCAGGAGAAATCATTGAGATTGGTACTGCCACTTCTGGTTACGAGATCGGTGATCGAGTTCAGATTATTGCCGCCGTACCGTGTGAAGAGTGCTGGGCATGTAAAGCCGTTAAGCAGGGTGTCTGTATCAATCAAACTTCCATGGGATACCAATACGCCGGCGGTTTTGCTGAGGAAATGATTGTCCCCGCTTCGGTTCTCAAAGCTAAGGGGGTCAACAAGATTCCGGGAAACCTAAGTTTTGATGAAGCATCGGTTACCGAACCTTTAGCCTGTGTGCTCAATGCCCAGCGTCTAATCCATGTCGGTGAGGGTGACACCGTATTGGTCATGGGTGCCGGTCCAATCGGTTGCCTGCATGTTCGCCTAGCCCGTGCTCTGGGTGCAAAGAAGGTCATGCTGGCCGACATCAATGGTGGTCGGTTACATCTATCGGCCAATGTGGTCAAGCCTGATCGCGCCATCGACATGTCCAGTGAAGACCTCGCCACCGTCGTGCTTGAAGAGACAGACGGCATTGGCCCGAGCGTCGTTATTACCGCTGCACCCTCTGGCCAAGCCCAGGAACAGGCCATAGCGATGGCAGCCCCTGGTGGTCGGGTGAGCTTCTTTGGTGGCCTCCCCAAAGACAAGCCCCTGATTACGGTTGACTCCAATGTGGTGCACTACAAAGAGCTCATTTTGGCTGGCGCCAATGGCTCTAGCCCAGAACAAAATGCGGAAGCCCTCGCCCTGATCGCCAGTGGAGCGGTTCCCGTAGCCGATCTGATCACGCATCGTCTGCCCTTGAGCCAAGTGGAGGACGCTATCAACGCGGTAACCTCGGGAGAAGCCATCAAAGTCGTCATTAAGCCTCAGGGGGTCTAACCATGGGGCAACAAGTTGTTCGCGCCATCACGGTGATGGATCCCATTGGTTTACATGCTCGTCCGGTTGGTCAAATTGTCACCCTGGTTCGAGAAAGTGGGATGACAGTCACGCTTCGACGCCCGGACGGACTAGAAGCCTCCGCAGTTTCTGCCCTGAAAATGTTGGCAATGAGAGTCAAGGTTGGCGAAAGCCTCGAAATTGTTATCGATGCGGAAGATTCTGAAGCTACCACCGCTTTGGGTGCTTCAATTGAAGCGCTGATCAATCAAGTCTGATCTGCTGGGGAAGGACCTAGCTAATGGAACTTAAAGGCATAGGGGTTGGCTCTAAAGCTGTTGTGGGCGATGTCTTTCGTTTAGAAACCTCCGAAGCAGTCGCCGAGCACCAGAAAACTTCTCACACCCCTGGTGAAGAGACCAGCGTGTTAGCCACCGCTATTGCCACCACCGCAGCCACTATTCGAAGTGAAACGGCCAGTTCGGATCCGACCACGATTGAAATTATGGACGCACTGCTGATTATTCTTGAAGACCCAGAACTGCAGCAGATGGCTAAGCCACACCTCGAGGCCGGCTTTGACGCCCCCACCGCGTTATTCAAAGCTCTCGACGAATTCGCCGAGCTCATGGGCGATGACGAAGATTTTAAATCCCGAGTAGGGGATCTACGCGGGATTGCGACCCGAATTTCGAGTTGGGTGCGCGGCATCGCTCAGGGGCCCAGCATCCCGCAAGAAGGCCGATGGATCATCGTCGCCGATGACCTGACCCCTTTAGAAACCTCACAGTTTGGCCCATCCGTCGTGGGGGTCGTGACAGAACTGGGCGGCCCTACCTCCCACACCGCCATCATTTGCCGGGCGCTGTCCCTTCCTGCCGTGGTCAGCGCTAAAGGGGCTATGGCTCTTGAGCAAGGATCCTCGGTCCTGGTCGACCCTGTGGGAAACCGAGTACTTCCCGACTCAGACCTATCCCAAGCAACGCAGTCGATTTCGTTTATCCCCCACGCTGATACTCCTCTGATTACGGTGCGCGCCAACATCGGCGGGTTAGAAGATGCCAAGAAAGCAAGCGCCACAAGTGCTCGAGGAGTTGGCTTGTTTCGCACCGAGGTGCTCTACCTCGCCCAAGCCAGCGAGCCGAGCATCGAGCAACAAACAAGCGCCTACACCGAGGTTCTCAAAGCCGCACCCGCTGGCAAAATCATCATCCGCACCATCGATGCTGGTAGCGATAAGCCGGTTCCTTTCCTGAAACTAGGCAACGAAGAAAACCCGGCGCTGGGTGTTCGAGGTTTCCGCCTCAACACTAAGCACGGCGGGTTTGTTATCTCCCAGCTCAAAGCGATCGCTGCGGCCATTAACGCCACCGGCCGAGATGTTGGGGTGATGGCCCCGATGGTGTCGAGCGTCGAAGAAGTGCGAACGTTCGCGGCTCTCTGCGCCGAGGCTGGCATCCAATCGGTAGGAATCATGATCGAAACTCCTGCCATCATTTCGCTCATGCCCGATCTTGCCGGGCTGGTCAACTTTGTCAGCATTGGCACCAATGACTTATCCCAATATCTTTTTGCAGCCGATCGGATGCACCCTGAACTTGGTGGGTTTAGTAACCCTTGGCAACCGGGGCTTTTGCGTAACGTGTCTCAGGTGGTGACCCATGCCAAAGCTTTGGGCATTCCGGTGGGAGTCTGTGGCGAAAGTGCTGCCAATCCTCTGCTTGCCATTGTCTTTGCTGGTCTTGGTGTGGAATCAGTCAGTGCCGCACCCAGTGCCGTGGACTCGGTCAGTGAGGCCCTTCGTGCGGTGGGTGCCCAGAAAGCAAGTGAGGCTGCCACTCTGGCGCTTCGGGCCAGCACTGCCGAAGACGCTGAAGCGAGCGTTCGATCCCTTTTTGAGGGCGACTAGAGCGCTACCCTATGAGGAGACCGCCCAAAGGAGAGCCACATGAAAGCCATCGTTGTTGACCACCATGGTGGTCCCGAGGTTTTAGAGCTTCGCGAGGTCGTATCACCGACCATGGGCGATGGTGACATCCTTGTTTCACTCGAGGCCGCTGGAGTCAATTTCCTTGACACCTACCAGCGCGCGGGCATCTACAAAATGGAACTGCCCTACACCCCAGGGCTCGAGGGCGCTGGGGTTGTTGAGGCTATCGGAGCAAACGTCCAGGGCATCAGTCCTGGAGACACCGTTGCCTGGTGTGGAAGCCTGGGTAGTTACGCAGAAAAGATTGCTGTCGCGGCCGACAAAGCCGTCCTTGTCCCTGCGGGGGTAACCGCGCTTCAAGCGGCCTCGGTGATGCTGCAGGGACTCACCGCGCACTACTTGACCACGAGCGTCTTTGAGGTGAAACCTGGCACCACGGCTTTAGTACACGCGGCCGCTGGTGGAGTGGGTTTATTGCTATGCCAAATGATTAGCCAACGAGGTGGCACCGTCTTGGCCACAGTGTCTACGACAGAAAAAGAAGTGGCGGCTAAGGAAGCGGGTGCTGCGCACGTCATTCGCTATGACACAGAAGATGTGGCAGCCCGAGTCCGCGAGATTCTTGGTGGTACCGGCGTCCAGGTGGTCTATGACGGTGTTGGGGCCGCCACTTTCCAGGGCAGTCTCGATAGCCTTGCTCCCCGCGGCACGCTCGCACTCTTTGGTCAGGCAAGTGGACCAGTCCCCACTTTTGACCCGCAAATTCTGAACGAAAAAGGATCCTTGCTCCTCACCAGGCCCAGCCTGACTAATTTCACCCAGACGCCCGAAGAACTCCGTTGGAGGGCGTCAGAAGTTTTTGAGTCGGTGGCATCAGGCCAACTGAAGCTAGCCATCTCTGGCACCTACCCACTCGCCAAAGCTCACACAGCCCACGAAGACCTCCAAGCGAGAAGAACTTCAGGCAAGCTGTTGCTCGCCATCAACTAGCCGTTGAAGCGTCTAGCGCCTGGTCGCAGTAGCGTTGGCGTATGAAGATTCTCATTATTGGCGCCGGTGGTGTGGGAAATGCGTTGGCAAAACTTTTAGCCACCCGTTCGTTCTATGACACCGTGGTGGTGAGTGACTACGACCTATCCCGAGCACACAGCGTGCTCGAGTGGGTTGGCACGCACCATCCCTCTGCCAGGTCTAAATTTGTGGCAGATCAGGTTGATGCCTCATCCTCTGAACAGGTGAGCGCACTGGCAAAAAAACACGGTGTAACTGTGGTGATGAATGCGGTGGAGCCCTCTTTTGTTCAGAGCATCTTCCAGGGCGCCTTCGATGCCGGTGCAGATTATCTCGATATGGCTATGAGCCTCTCGGAACCCCACCCCAGTGACCCTCACAACACCCCCGGCGTGATGCTGGGGCAGTGGCAATTTGATCGGGCACAGGAGTGGGAAGAAGCCGGTCGTCTAGCTTTGGTGGGAATTGGTGTGGAGCCGGGAATTTCTGATGTTTTTGCGAGATATGCCAGCGATCATCTCTTTAGTGAAATAGATGAGATTGGCGTGCGCGATGGCGCAAACCTGGTGGTCACCGATGATCAGGGCCAGGAAATCTTTGCTCCATCGTTTAGCATTTGGACCACAATCGAGGAGTGTCTCAACCCGCCCCTTATCTGGGAAAAAGAGCGAGGCTGGTTTACTACCGCGCCTTTTAGTGAGCCAGAGGTCTTCCACTTCCCCGCCGGCATTGGTCCGGTTGAGTGCGTCAATGTTGAGCACGAAGAAGTCGTGCTTATCCCCCGTTTTCTTGACGCCAAACGCGTCACCTTCAAATACGGCCTAGGCGAAGAGTTCATTGGTGTGCTCAAAACCCTCAACCTCTTGGGGTTAGACAAAACCCCACCTGTTTCGGTTCGCACCGCACCTGATGGCCAGGGCAAACGCGAGAGGGCTTCGATCTCTCCCAGGGATTTAGTGGCTGCTGTGCTGCCTGACCCGGCAACGTTAGCTAAGAACATGAGCGGCACGACCTGTGCCGGGGTGTGGGTGACCGGAAAAGGTCTCGATGGTAAACCGCGCGAGGTCTATCTGTATCACGCCATCGATAACGCCTGTGTCAATGTTGAACACGAAGAAGTTGTGCTTATCCCCCGTTTTCTTGACGCCAAACGCGTCACCTTCAAATACGGCCTAGGTGAAGAGTTCATTGGTGTGCTCAAAACCCTCAACCTCTTGGGGTTAGACAAAACGGCACCTGTTTCGGTTCGCACCGCACCTGATGGCCAGGGCAAACGCGAGAGGGCTTCGATCTCTCCCAGGGATTTAGTGGCTGCTGTGCTGCCTGACCCGGCAACGTTAGCTAAGAACATGAGCGGCACGACCTGTGCCGGGGTGTGGATGACCGGAAAAGGTCTCGATGGCAAACCGCGTGAGGTTTATCTGTATCACGCCATCGATAACGCCTGGACCTTGGAGCACTTTGACGCCCAGTGCGTGGTCTGGCAAACCGCCCTAGCCCCAGCAGTCGCATTAGAACTCTTGGCCACCGGGCTCTGGTCTGGCAAGGGAGTATTGGGGCCTGAAGCTTTCGATGCCAAAGCCTTCCTTGATCTCATGGCGGCCCCCGAATCCGACGGTGGTTATGGGCAAGCCTGGGGCTTAGAAGAACGCTAGCTAGGGCTAAAGCGAAGGCTCAAACACGAAAGCCCGCCATCGATCTTGTGGCACTCGGAATTAGGTAGTTCCACAACATCAAAGCCTGCAGCGCGCACCCGCGCACTGGTGCGCGGGTAGCCCTGGGGCATAAAGACGACATCGTTGACCCGAATGCTATTAGCGGCGGCTTCTTCTCCGGGCTCAGCCTCAATAACGGTGTAGTTAGCAAAAGCCCCACTGGCTGCGAGCTGACGTGTTGCCAGCACAGTGGTGGCATCTAACAGAGAGCACTCAGTTTTAAAGTGCAAAACCCCTTCGGGGGTTTCCACGGCTGTGACCTGATAACCAAAAGGGGCCAAAGCTTCGGCCAGTTCTGCCACGCCAGCTGAGGTAGTTCGCTCGGATAGCCCCACCATTACTTCGGATCCAGTGGTCAAAATATCTCCGCCTTCAATGGTTCCAGGGCCCACCAATTCCACCACGTTGCGATAGAGCGACGCTAAGGCAGGGGCCATCGCCGCCGCTTCGCCAGCTCGCGTGGGTGCACCTGGTCGCAAAATCACAGCAACCTCGGGCAAACACAAAGCGGTGTCTTCGACAAAGAGAGAATCAGGAAACTCTTCCAGTGCCTCCAGCGTGGTGACTTCAAGCCCTGCGTCCCGCAAAGCTTGCACGTAGAGGCGATGGTGCTCTGTGAGGGTGGCAATCTCAGGATCCCCGTGGTCTTGTGATCGCAATCCCGCCACAGCGCTGCGTGGCGGGATTCTCGTTATCGCGTGAGTAAAGCGAAACGACGCGTCAGTGATCAAGCGAACTTTCCGACCGTGAGTTTCTTGCGAGGCCACCAGAACTTATCGCCAGCGATAAAGGCAGCCGCGGGAACCACGACTGTTCTGACCAGAAGCGTGTCAATGAGCACACCGATACCAACGATGATGCCGATCTGGAATAACGCCAACAACGGCAGCACCCCCAGGACCGCAAAGACGGCAGCTAAGAGAACTCCAGCGCTGGTAATAACGCCGCCAGTGGCACCCAGAGCTTTAATCATGCCTTGGCGTGTGGGTTGGGAAACCTTACCGGCCAAGGCAGCAGATTCTTCCCTCGCCCTGGAAACCAAGAAGATGTTGTAATCAACACCGAGTGCGACTAGGAACAAGAACGAGTAGAGGAACACGCTGAAATCAAGTCCCGAGATTCCCAAAACGTTCTCAAAAATGAGCCAGGCGGCGCCCATGGCGGCAAAGAAGGAGAGAACAACACTGGAAAGTAAGAGAATCGGTGCGAGCAAAGCTCGCAGCAAGATCACCAGCACGATAAAGACCAATATCAGAATCAGCGGGATGACCAATAGTTGGTCACGTTCATACGCTTGTTTCACCGCCAAGTTGGTTGCGTCATCTCCGCCGACAAGAGCATCTGCACCCGGGACTGCCGAAACAGCGGCGCGAAGGTCGACGATCGCAGAATAAGCCTCATCACTGCGGCCTTCAGCATCGAGCACCACATCAATGCGTGATTGGGTGTCGTTGAAGTTGATGACCTCGGCCGAGGCCACCCGGTCTACCGTGAGAGCAGCACTGACAACAGCATCAGCCTGATCATTATTGGCTACGACCTGTGTGGGTGCACTAGAACCCGCGGGGAAGGCCTCGGCCAACACCTCGATACCAATGACTGCCTCAGGCTTCACCCGGAACTGCTCAGTTTCAGACAGCCCAATGTTGATACCGGTGGATCCCAGGGCAAGTGAGCCCAACAGGGCAACGCCAACAACGGCAACCGTGATGGGGCGCTTACTTACTCCGGTGCCAAGCTTTGCCCACCATCCCGTGTCCGATTTGTTGACTCCACCAAAGCGGGGGACAAAGGGCCAGAACAATCCGCGTCCGAAGACGACCAGTGCTGCGGGAAGAACACCCAAGGCAGAAATCATGGCCACAACAATTCCGCTCGCACAGACGATACCGAGCGCCCGGTTTCCACCCAATTCAGCGAGGGTGAGAGTCAGCAATGCCAAGACCACGGTTCCACCGGAGGCAATAATCGCCGGTCCAGCACCCTTGACAGCCCGCGCCATCGCTTCGTGACGATCGGAGAAAAGCAGCAATTCTTCGCGGTATCGGGCAATGATCAACAGCGCATAGTTCGTGCCGGCACCAAAAACCAACACCGACAAAATTCCTGTCACCGAGCCATCAGGGACTATGTCAAAAAAGGCCGCGACATTTCGACCAATTTGGCCTGCCATCCCATCCGCCACACCGACTACCAGCAAAGGAACGATCCAGAGCGTGGGGCTTCGATATGTCACCAGCAGTAACACAATGACAATGATGACCGTGGCGAGAAGCAAGGTGAAATCAGCACCAGCGAAGACACCGTTTAGGTCAACTTGAAAACCTTCTGGACCAGTCACGTAGGTGACCATGCCTGAAGGCAAATCTTCTTTAGCAAGAGAGCGAATCTCTGCGATGCGGTCTGCGCGATCATCCACCTCGTCCACTTCATCCATCGGGATGGTGACTACCGCGGTGGTGTTGTCCTCAGAAATGGTGGCGGGGGGAACAAATGATTCCCCCATAATTTCCACGTTGGTGTATTCCAGAAACTTTTCGTTAGCCCCGCCCGCGGGCATTTGAATCATGGGGTCAAACTCGCCGACCAACCAGGTTGCCTGCTCATCAGAGAACTCACCAGATTCTGTGGCAAAGACCACAACGGCGGCAGTGCCATCTGAATTGGGCATGGCGGCAAGCGCCCGCTCCACCACCATGACTTCAGAATCATCGGGTAGGCCGTTGGTGGGGGCGACGTCGCTTTCTTCTGCTGCAAATACGGTGAACGATAAGACCGCAAAAATAAGGCCAATGAGGAGCGTCACCCAGGCAGTTTTAGGTCCAGTAATGAATCGAATGAGAGCAGTCATCTGCATAAAGTAGCGCAGAACACTGAATTCTAGAAACAGGTTTGCCCTCAAAACCTGCCACCCCAAACTGCTCAGGCACCGCCCACGGCTGAAAATGGCTAGCCTGGCGTTCATGGGTTTAGATGAGATAGATACCCCGTACACCGCTATCGACTTAGCGCGCCTACAAACCAACCTGGAGCGACATCGATTGCGTTGCCAAACCCAGGCAATTGCGTTTAGGCCACACGCCAAGACCCACAAGATTCCTGAACTTGCCAAGCTTCAACTAGAACACGGCGCCATCGGCATCACTTTGGCGACGATTGGTGAAGCGGAAGTATTTGTTGACGCTGGAATTGATGACATTTTTTTGGCCTACCCGCTGTGGCTCACGCCCCATAAGGCGGACCGGCTGGGCGCGTTAACCAAGAACGCTCGGATCACCATCGGTGTGGACTCAGTGGCCTCGCTGGAAAATTCTGCCCAGACGCTTGGGGCAACCTCGGTGGAATTCATGATCGAAATCGATAGTGGCCACCATCGCAGTGGCACCTCACCGAACGACGTGCTCGCCATAGCCCAGGCTTTAGCTGACCATGGCCTCACCTTCGCCGGAGTCTTTACCTATCCAGGCCACAGCTACAACCCTGAGGTGAAAGACCAGGCTTCCATCGATGAAGTAGAGGCGTTAACCACCGCGTGTGATGCGCTCGAATCTGCCGGATTTGAGGTGAAGGTGAAAAGCGGTGGCTCCACACCTTCGTCACAGACCACCTCGGACTATTTAAGTGAAACACGAGCTGGGGTATACACCCTGGGCGATGCCCAACAACTGGAACTTGGCACGTGTGGGCTAGACGATATTGCTCTGAGTGTGATCACCACAGTGGTGAGCAAACGAGGCGACACGGTCATCGTCGATGCGGGAAGCAAAATAATGGCCGCTGATAAAGCGCCCTGGGCCACTGGTCACGGTCGGGTTTTAGCCAACATCGACGCACGCATCACGGCTATGTCTGAACACCATGCGACCGTGGTCTACCCGGATGAGCACTCCGCTCCGGCCTTAGGTGAGCTCATCCAGGTTGTGCCCAATCACGTCTGCAATGCGGTCAACTTAGTTGATCAGGTCGCCGTTATTGAGGACGGTGGCATTGTGCAGTGGTGGTCTGTTGCTGCCAGAGGGAAGAACTCTTAGCCCCTAAAAGGTGCACTTGGCTCTAGCTCATCCGATCGCTCTAGGGACGCGGGCAATCCCGCAGCAATTTCCTCGCACTCACCTGGAGTGAGATCGATATTCGCCGCCGATAACGCATCGACAATAGTCTCTGGGCGTGTGGCACCGGGGATGGGAATGATGACTTTCGAGGTTGCCATCAACCAGGCCAGCACCAGAGAGTGTGGCGAAACATTCTTACTCCGAGCTAGCTCACCGAGTGCGGAAAAAGAATCCTGGGCTAGCTGTTCAACTTTTTTTGATCCACCGAGCGGCGACCAGGGCAAAAAGGCGATGCCGTGATCTTCACAAACTTCGAGGACGTCGAGATCGTGGCGATAAAAAGGACTGAACTCGTTTTGGACCGAGACGATTCCACCACCTTTTGGGCCACCAGCAATCTCCACAGCACGCTTAACCTGGGCGGCACTGTAGTTACTAACCCCCACCTCGCGGACAATGCCGCGAGCTTTGAGTTCAAGAACATTCTCGAACTGGGTTTCAAAATCCATCGATGGGTCTAACCGGTGGTGCTGCCACAGATCAATGACCTCCACACCTAAGCGTTCGCGAGACGATTCTGCGGCGGCAACGAGATAGTCCAAAGATCCCCTTCGTCCCCCCCTCTCGCCCTCTTGGCGAGTAATGCCACCTTTTGTGGCAATCACCACGGACGCTTTGGCTTGCGCTGTTGCACTCCACGATTCGAAAGCTTCTCTGACAAAGATTTCGTTGTGTCCGATGGTGTCCCAACTGGGTGCATAAATATCGGCCGTATCCAGCAGGGTCGCACCAGCATCTAATCCGGCGTGAATTCCAGCAATAGCACTTGATTTTCGCAGCTTCGGGTCTGTTGCCGCTCCGCCTGGCTTCGACACATTCCAGCAGCCAAGGCCAATGGGAAACATGCTCCAGGGACCTAATGCTCTGAGTTGTTGGGGCATGGGTTTACTCCATTCCTGCTTCGAGGGTGACAGTTTCAATTTCAACCACGCGATCCTCAAGGGATGTGACCGCAGCGGAATCCCAGAGCGCTTCGCCAAATCGCAAAATATAGCCGGGGACGATCCAGGCGGCGCCGTTCACATCCCACATCATGACCAGGGTTTGTTCAAAGTCCCCCACCACCACCTCGATGACTTCGCCTGGTTGGAATTCACCTTCTTCTCCTCCGGGGAATTCTTCCAAGGCTCCTTGCCCGTGGCTGAGCTCATCTTCTGCGTAATAGGACGCAGCTACGGCTCCCCACCACATTCCAGAAGCCAGGCGAGGCACAGCATCTCTGGGACTAATGGTGTCGAAAGTTCCCTCTTTGGCCGGGATGGCGGCGTGACCCGCTACCGAAGCCAGTACGGGTCCCGGAGCCCAAAACATGCTCCACTCCATAGCGGTGGGAATGCCTTCAACTTCCACGGTGGCACTCACCCCAACACCCCACTCGTCATTTACTAATACGTGGATGTCCTCAGGCGAAACTGTGAATCCTGTGGCACTAAAGGTTTCAGCTGCGCTTTTCTTAGCCTCTTCAGCGCTAGGCAGCTCCCCGCCAGCGGCGGAGTTCTCACACTCATACGTGAAGCCCTCCTCGCCGCCCTCGCTTGCTACCTGGTCACACACAGGATCTTGGTAGGCAGCAGGGTTGCTGTAATACCAGGAACCTGTGCCCTGCCAATTCAGCATCAGTGAGGGCCCGCTCCAATCTTCAGGCCCCAACACATAACCTGGCCACCGAGGATCAAAATATGCACTCTCTTGCGCCGATCCCAGGATGCCAAAAGTTTTCCCTAATTGCTCCAGAACAACCTCAGGGCTTCCCTCGAGTGAGAGTCGATATACCGATCCGGATCCGGGCTCATCAGAGAGCGCTTCTCCCGCCTGGTAGTCAAGCTCGATGGCCATCATGGACTCATCCGCCATCAGCTCGGATTCCTCATAAGAGTTAGAGGCTAAAACTAAAAACGGTGGCACTCGCTCAGGCGCATTCGCGCTGAGCACAACACCGAAGGTGATGGTCGCAACCATGCCCAGAGCCATCATGCGCAGCGGCCACGGGGTTTGTCTGATTCCGGCAACGGCTAAACCAAAAAGCCTTTTCACTATTCTTGCCACCGCCGTTGACCTCTCGTTATCTTGATTCTAGGTCGCACCATGAAATCCCACCACTAGGATTTCTCACGTGAGAGATGACCATGGACTAGAACCCCACAGTGTGAACTTTGCCCCCAGATTGAATTGGCTACGCGCGGGAGTGCTTGGCGCCAATGATGGCATCGTCTCCATCGCTGCTTTGGTGGTCGGCGTGGCCGCCGCCACCAGCGACAGTGGCCCGATCGTGGTGGCAGGTATTGCCGGCATCATTGCTGGCTCACTGTCTATGGCCTTAGGTGAATACGTTTCGGTATCATCCCAGCGCGATAGTGAAACGTCACTGATCAAACGTGAACGCCAGGAATTGCAAGATTTTCCGGCAGAAGAATTGGCCGAACTGGCTGAGATTTATGAACACAAAGGCCTTAGTCCTTCCACCGCAGCACTCGTTGCGAAAGAACTCACGGCTCATGACGTGGTGGCAGCCCACTTGGACGCTGAACTGGGCATCAATGAGCGGCAACTAACGAACCCTTGGCATGCAGCCGTTTCCTCGGCAGTGTCCTTTCTTGCCGGTGCAGCATTGCCCATGTTGGCGATTACCCTCACGCCAGATAGCTGGCGAATTCCTCTCACCTTCGCAGCATCGCTTGTCGCCCTCGCCGTGACCGGTGGAATCGGCGCCTATCTGGGCCAAAGTCCGATTCTTCGACCGGTGCTCCGGGTGACTGCCGGTGGTGCACTGGCCTTAGCCCTCACGTGGGGAATCGGAGCCCTGCTGGGCTCTAGCGCTGGGCTCTAGCCGAATCTTCTGCGCAGGAAAAGTGATGGGGCGAAGAGGGAAACAATCGGCATGAGCTAGAAAACCAAAGGACAGCTCAGTT
>LIAY01000010.1 GCA_001438965.1 Microbacteriaceae bacterium BACL25 MAG-120322-bin65
CTTTGGCAATGCGCCAGCTCCCACTTGCGCCTGGTCGAGTGCCGATTACGCCGATGCGCTAGCTGTGGCGCTTTCGGGGCTTGGCCCACTGGTCGTGGTGGGTCACTCCTTTGGTGGTCGCGTTGCCTTGCGTTTAGCCGCACGTCACCCGCAACTGGTGAAACACCTGATTCTCACCGGTGTTCCCCTTACCCGCATCGCCAAGGCCACAAAGCCGCCACTTGCCTTCGTGGTGGCTAAGCGTTTGAATTCCTGGGGATTGATTCCTGAGAGCACGATGGAGTCCTATCGTCAACGCTTTGGCTCGGGTGATTACCGAAACGCTTCTGGTGTGATGCGCGAGATTCTGGTGAAAGTGATTGCCGAGGATTATCTGGATGATGCGGCCACGCTCGCTATGCCGGTGAGCTTGGTCTGGGGGGAAGCGGATGTGCCAGCCCCGTTGGCTTGTGCGCATAAAGCGATGGAATATTTCCCCCAGGCGACACTGCGCGTGGTTTCAGGGGCAGGACACCTCTTGGAAGGTAACCTCGAGGAGGAATTAGCCCGCTCGGTGGCTGATGCTCTGAGCCAGTAAGGATTAGTGACGATGCCCTCAGATTTTGTCATCCTGCTGGCAGCAATCACTTCGGGTCTCGCCACGGCAGCACTGATGAACCTCAAATGGGTTCGCATCGCTCAGCGAGTCCACTATTTGCCCCGTGAAGTCGCACGCATCGAGCGCCTCTGGTTTGATGCTCAACCTATCGCTGCCCTCTGGTGGGCAGGCGCAGCAATTCTTGCGCTGGCCTCACTCCAGGGTGCTGCCTGGTTGGATATGCCACAGCTTGCGTGGCTTGCCGCAGTGGCGCCACTGATGTTATTGCCCACCCCATGGCGATTGCCTTTTCACGGGGTCACCAGCCCTCTGGCATGGACGGCCCGAGCTAAGCGAGCCTACGCCGGAATATTTCTTGTACAGATTCTTGTGGGCGCGCTCACAGTCTTGGTTCTGGGTCCCGCCGGTGTGTTGATTCCGCTGTTGTTTAGTGCCAGCCTGAGCGATCTAGCACTGGGGTTCCTCTGGTACTTGGAGCGAAAGCTCAGTATGAAATATGTGTCTGATGCCCAGCGCAAACTGCGACGAGTGAAACCTCGCGTGGTGGCCATTACGGGTTCTTATGGAAAGACGTCCACCAAAGGCTATGTTGCCCACCTAGTCAGTGGCACCCATTCGACGGTGGCATCACCGGCAAGTTTTAATAACTTGATGGGTCTTTCTAAGACCATCAATGAGCACTTAGTGGCTGGTACCAGTGTCTTTGTGGCGGAAATGGGAATGAACGCCGAAGGCCGCATTCGCGAGCTGTGTACCTGGTTCCCACCCGATATTGCCGCCATCACGGTCATTGGCGAGGCCCACATGGAGCGCCTGGGATCAAAAGAAGCAATCTTTAGGGCTAAGGCAGAAATCACGGAAAAAGCAAAGACCGTGGTGCTGTCGATTGACCAGCCCGAACTTCGGGCTTTAGCCCAAAAGTGTGAGCGACAAAAAAAGACGGTGATCACCGTGAGTGCGCAAGGCAAGAAAGCCGATGTGGTGATCGATCCTGAGCTTGGCACCATCAAATATGGCCCGGGGGATAACCCGAGCACCATAGATATTCCATCCTTTGGTCACGCCATCAATATGGCTGTGGCCTTAGGGATTGCTTGGGCCCTCGAGGTTCCCAAAGTCCAGGCGTTGGAGCGACTGGCGCACCTGCCCGTGGCAGCTCACCGTGCCGAAGTGGGCCACAGCGGCCAAGGCGTAGCCATTATTGATGACACCTACAACTCCAATCCCGTGGGGGCCACACACGCGGTGGAATCCGGCGCCGCATTGGCCCAAAAGCGCAAAGGGCGCCTGGTTGTTGTCACACCGGGCATGGTGGAACTCGGTCCCGTTCAATATCAGCGCAATCAACAACTGGCTAAAGCGGTCATTTCTGCCGGTGGTGAATTGATGATCGTGGGTCGCACCAATAGGAAAGCCCTGCTCGAGGGAGCCTCGGGCAAAGCAACCCTTTTTGACACTCGTCCCGACGCGGTGAAGGCTGCCCTCCGCGCTGCGGGCGAGCGGGGCGTTATTCTCTATGAGAATGACCTGCCCGATCATTACCCCTAAACCGGTGACCGCGGCAACGAGCGCACAAAGGATGAGGCATGTCTGATTCAACCTGGGCAGTAGTGTTTGGCGGGCCAAGCCCCGAACACGAAATTTCGATTCTGACCGGCCTCCAGGCGGAGCGGGTTCTCCTGGATGGTGGGGCATCGGTTGTTGCCTTGTATGTCTCGCCCACCGGCGGCTGGTACCAGGTTCCTAGTGCTTCAGAGGCGGGAGATTTCCTCACTGGGGCTCCAGCAGGATCCAAAGAGCTTGAGGTTGTCATTTCCTCCCAGCCCGGTATCTATGCCAAAAAAGGCATGGGCAGGAAAGCTCTCGAAATTGATGCTGCTCTGCTGTGTTTCCATGGCGGCCTGGGTGAAGGTGGCGGTGCCGCCGCAGTGTTCAACTACCTCGATATTCCCGCCACCGGCTCGAGTGTGTTTGCCGGTGCTGTGGGCATGGACAAACTCGCCTTTGGTGGGCTGATGGGTTCTGAAGGTATTGCGTCTCTGCCACGAGAGGCTCTGAGCCACACCCGCGAGCCCAGTTTCGCTGGCCCCTACATCGTCAAACCGCGCTTTGGTGGGTCCTCGATCGGTATCGAGATTGTGGACGATATCGCTACGGCTCGAACGTTAGCAAAAACATCACCACATTTGAGTGTGGGAGCCGTCTTAGAGCCCTATCGGCCGCACCTGGTTGATCTCAACATTGCTTTTAGGACATCGCCACAACTGGAGTTCACCGACCTGGAGCGTCCGCTGCGCACCGAGGGTGAGTCAACTGGCCTTTACTCGTATCAGGAAAAGTATTTAGCTGGTGGCAGTGCGGGATTGACCCATGCGCCCCGAGAATTCCCAGCTCAAGCACCGCGGGCTGTTCATGACGCGGCTCGTGTCTTGGCCACCGCCGTGGCGGAGGTGACACGTTTATCGGGCATTGTCCGGGTGGATTTACTCTGGGATGAGAAAACCGGTGAAGTTTTTGTCAACGAAGTGAATACGATTCCTGGCGCGTTGTCGCTGTATTTGTGGGCACCCAAGCACCCCGCTTTCACCGTCCTCATTGACGCACTAGAAGAGGCACGAGATAAGCCTGTGGTATTCCCGCAAAGCGGATTCGGTCAGGGAGTTGCCTTGCGGGCCGCTGGTGGCATTGCGGGCAAACTCGTCGGCCTTGATGGCCCGCGCGGCTAACAAGACTGTTTCTCACACCGCTCACTAGTCGAGGATGTCAGCGACATCCAGGCAGCGCGCCACCGGTGGTGACTGTGTTTCCACAGCGGGTGAGAGCTCTTGGAGTGCCTGGGTTCCTGAGGCCACGTTCGCATCAACAATGACTTCTGTCGCCGGGTCTAGACCAAAAGTGGTGAAGACAAAGCTTTGGCCATCCACATCATCGCGCAACCAGTCGACACCTCGAACACTAAAACAGGGCAGTGGGGAAGGCGGTGGTTTGGGTAAACCGCAGCGAATGATGATGGCAACTGGGTCGCCCCAGGCCGCAGTCGATTGCGCATTCACGCTGCGCCGGCTCAATCCCGCAACCTCCTCAGGTAAACGAACGATCATATTCGCGCACTCTGGATCGTTCGCACTCGCCGCCGGGTCGAGATTCACTACCGGTGCGCAGGCGGCCAAGATGAACACTCCCGCGAGGATTAGCGAAGTCACAGCACTTGTTCTGCGAATCGATGCCAGGTTTACAGTGCGGGGGCTCACCCACTCAGGCTAGCGTGGTGGCCATGAAGGATTCCCTGCCAGAGCTCGAGGTGACCCTTGCCGATGTGGGAGAACGGGCAGCGCTTAGTGCAATTTTCCCACTGTTGCCTCGTGGCGAAAATCTTGTGTTGGGACCTGGAGATGATTCCGCCATCGTTGCACTGGGGCAATCCCAGGTGGTGATCAGTTGCGACATGATGATCGAGGGGCCAGATTTCAATCGGGAATGGTCCAGCCCAGTCGACATTGGCAGAAAAGCCATTGCCAGTAACGCTGCAGATATCGCAGCAATGGGGGCAACGGTCGTGGCGTATGAAATTGCGGTGGCAGCACCACCAACAACGAAGCTTGCCGATCTTGTGGACCTCGCCTCAGGTTTCGCCAGAGGTATTGCCGAACTAAGCCCTGGTGCGAGTATCGCTGGAGGCGACTTATCTACCGCTCCGGTGTTGACGATCGCTGTGACCGTGCTGGGAGAGCTCCTCGGTACAAAAGCGGTCACCAGATCCGGTGCGAAACCAGGCGATGTCGTCGCCGTGGGCGGTGACCTAGGGCTATCTGCCACCGGGCTTAGAGCCCTGGAGCAAGCAGGCAGCGACCGCGATGTGATTGCTGCGCTGGTGGCCGATAACGCCGCTGTTAGACACCACCTAGCGCCCGTGCCACCACTTCACCTGGGGCCCCAGGCTGGTGTTGCCGGCGCCTCGGCCATGATGGATATTTCTGATGGCCTCGTTCTTGATGCCACCCGGATGGCCCGAGCCAGTGTCGTCGATATTGTCTTAGATCATGCGCTTCTGACTAAAGCTCTAGGTGCGAACAACATGATTAGTGAACACGATGCTCTCTACGGCGGGGAAGACCACTCGCTTTTAGCGTGTTTCCCACCGGATGCGGTCATCCCGGAAGGTTTTGTGATGATCGGCCGAGTAGTCGAATCGCCAGGGCCACCGCGCGTGACATACCAGGGCAAAGATCTCTCACTTGATCCCGGTGGGTGGGATCCTTTTCAAGATGCTTCCGTGGATTGGTAACTTGCCACATAGACCGTGGTGTCACCGTAGTTCTTAGTCGGCAGCGCTCTAAATTCTTTGGGCCAGAGGGGTTCAGGCGAGCGAGAAGATCGCTCCAGGAGCACCCAGGCATCCGTAGCAAGCCAGGGAGCTAGAGCGTTGATAATCTCATCCACCTCGCCGGCTGGAAAATCATAGGGTGGGTCGATAAAGACCACGTCCACAACCTGGTCAATGGTTCTGCTAAGAAAAGCATTCACACTGGATTTGCTGGCCACCAGCTGGGGTGGGCTGGATAAGGCGGCTGTGACCTTAGCGATGTTGCCTTGGATGACTTCGATGGCACCGCGGTGGTTATCGACCATCCACACGCCACGAGCGCCGCGAGAAGCTGCCTCTAACCCCAGAGCCCCGGTGCCGGCAAAAAGATCAAAGACGATGGCGCCTTCAAGATCCAGATTGGCCTCCAGGCGAGAAAACAGTGCTTCCCTCACTCGGTCCGAGGTGGGACGGGTAACCGAGGCTGCACTCGATAGCCGCAGCGAACCTGCCTGCCCGCCAATGATTCTGGTCATCGCACAACGCTAGCTTGGTTATGCCCGGGATGTCTGCCCTGGCGATAGCGTGGGAGGGTGAGCCAAACGATGGATACCAAGCTGCGAGACGTTCTGGGAGATCGCACCCAGAAAGCTCTCCACAAGGCGTTTGGTTATGTCACGGTGGGAGACCTGCTCGGGCATTTCCCCAGGCGTTATGCCACCCGAGGGGAGCTCACCTCGATGGCCGATATTCCCATCGGTGAGCAGGCCACGCTGGTGGCTGAAGTGGTCTCGGTCTCCCAACGTCCGATGCGCCAAAAAAGTGGCAGCGTCTTAGAGGTGGCGATCACCGACGGCACCGGGTTAGTCACTTTGACGTTTTTTAACCAGGCCTGGCGACAAAAAGATTTAGTTCCGGGAACCAGAGGAATCTTCGCTGGAAAGGTGGGCCTCTACCGGGGCACCCGACAGCTGGCGCACCCTGATTATGAATTGTTTGAATCCAGTGAGCTCAGCGCCGAAGCTAGCAAGGAATGGGCCTTGCGACCCATTCCGCTCTATCCCGCCACCCAATCGGTGGCGAGTTGGCAGATAGGCAAAGCAATCGGTGTCGCCCTAGACGTGCTCGACCCAGTGGAGGACCCCATCCCGCCTGAGCTGGCTACATCACAAAGTTTGATGGACTTTGCCAGCGCTCTGGAAAAAATTCATCGCCCCAAGGAGGCCAAAGATGCCGAGGATGCCAGGGAGAGCCTGAAATTCCAGGAAGCTTTTGTGTTGCAGTGTGCCCTGGTGAGACGGCGTCACGCGCAACGCTCGGTGGCCACCATGGTGCGAGCCTCCGGGGATCTCACCCAAGAGTTTGTCTCAGGGCTACCGTTTGTTCTGACCCCTGACCAAGAGCAGGTGGTAGCAGATATCCACGCTGATCTGGCTAGTGGCCACCCCATGAATCGCCTGGTTCAAGGTGAGGTGGGTTCGGGTAAAACGGTGGTGGCAGCAGCAGCCATGGTCACGGTCGCACAATCTGGTGGGCAAACAGCTTTGTTGGCACCGACCGAAGTGTTGGCCTCTCAGCATTACCGCTCACTCATGGCCACCCTGGGCCCGGATATGGCCACCCGTCTCAATCCCGTGCTGTTGACCGCGGCGATGCCAGCGGCCAAGAAAAAGAAGGCACTTCTCGCTGCCGCTTCGGGCGCCTCCCACCTGGTGGTCGGCACCCATGCCCTCCTGAGCGACTCGGTTGCTTTTGCGGATTTGGGGCTAGTGGTTATTGATGAACAACACCGTTTTGGGGTGAATCAGCGCGAAGCGTTGCGCCAAAAAGGCACCCACCCCCACGTTCTTGTGTTGACCGCAACCCCCATCCCGCGCACCGTGGCCATGACCGTTTTTGGTGACCTTGATGTTTCCACGATTCGCACGATGCCCTCGGGACGATCCCCTATTGAAACCCATGTTGTGGCACTAGATGATCACCCAAGTTGGTATTCCAGAGTGTGGACTCGCTTAAGCGAGGAAGTGGTGGCGGGGCGACAAGGGTTCGTGGTGGCACCGGCCATCGCTCCCTCGGTGATCGAAGAAAATGACCTGGTGCCCGTTGAGCTAACCTCGGAGGAAACAATCGGGGAAAAACCGCGAGCCCTGGTCACCGTGGAAGAAACCTTACCGATGGTTCGCGCCTTACCCGAGTTTGCCTCCCACCGCGTGGAAGCAATCCACGGGCGTTTGTCGGGGGACGAAAAAGACCAGATCATGAATGCGTTTCATGCCGGCGAGATTGATGTGTTGATTGCTACCACTGTGATCGAAGTCGGCATCGATGTTGCCAATGCGTCCATGATGGTCGTCTTAGACGCTGATCGTTTTGGGGTCAGCCAATTGCATCAGTTACGAGGACGAGTAGGACGAGGTGCCCACCCGGGAACATGCCTGTTGGTCACCTATGCCCCAGCGATGAGTGTTGCCAGGCAAAGGGTGGATGCGGTGGCGGCCACTCTGGATGGTTTTGACTTAGCGGCTATTGATCTTGAGCTTCGTCGTGAAGGTGATGTGTTGGGTGCCAGACAGTCAGGTGTGCGCTCCGGTTTGAAACTTTTGCGAGTGAGCCAGGATGGTGAACTGATCGAAAAAGCCCGTACCTACGCACAAGAGCTCTTAGATCAAGACCCCGAATTGGTGGAGCATGCTGCTCTGGGTCGCGCCATTGCGCGGCGATTAGATGATTCAGCTGAAGAGTTTTTGGAAAAAAACTAGGCGCGCTGTCACCCAGTGTTAAGTTGAAGCTTCTAGGGTGTGGGTATGAGCATCGTCGCTGTTGTCCCCGGATCCTTTGACCCCGTCACGTTGGGTCACCTTGATGTGATCGAAAGAGCGGCGGGACTCTTCGATGAAGTTCACGTCGTGGTGGTTCACAACCCCGGCAAAGCCGCCCTTTTTCCCATCGCCCAGCGCGTAACACTGCTGGAGCAGGCCATCGCTCAAGCGAAGATCCCCGGCAAACTGGTGGTGACTTCCTGGAGTGTTGGCCTACTGGTGGACTACTGCACCGATGTGGGAGCCAAAGTTTTAGTCAAAGGGGTGCGCTCTCAAGTTGATGTGACCTATGAAACCCCCATGGCTATTGTCAATCGTGACCTTGCTGGGATTGAAACGGTGTTCTTGTTGCCTAACCCCGCCAACGCCCATGTTTCCAGTTCACTCGTGCGTCAGGTGGCCTCGCTTGGTGGCGATGTGTCACCCTACGTTCCTCGAGCCGTGGCGGACTATTTAGCTAAGACGGAGTTGCCCTAGTCTGTTCTCACTGTGGCATTGATGTCACGTGTGAAAGGGGTGCCAGGTGGCTACCGAACGCTCAACCAGTGAGCTCAAATCCCTCGATAGGGAACGTAACTTTTATTCGTGGTCTATTCAGTCCACCTTGGATCCGCTCATGGTCTCTCATGCGTCAGGCATGTACGTCTATGACACCGAGGGCAACGAGTATTTGGACTTTTCGAGCCAGCTGGTCAATGTCAATATCGGCCACTCGCACCCTGTTGTTGCCGCCGCTATTGCCGAACAGGCGATGCGTCTTGCCACAGTAGCGCCCGCTTTCTCCTCGCCTTCTCGGGTGGAGGCAGCCCTGCGGGTAGTTGATCGTGCCGGGCCTGGGTTTGAGAAAGTCTTCTTCACTAACGGTGGCGCAGACGCCAACGAGAACGCTATTCGGGCGGCCAGGCTCTTCACCGGGCGCAACAAGGTGCTCAGCACCTATCGCAGTTATCACGGCAACACCGGGGCTGCGATCGTGGCCACGGGCGACTGGCGTCGCCAACCAAACGAATATGCCACCGGCCACGTGCACTTTTATGGGCCATTCCTCTACCGCAGTGAGTTTTTTTCTACCAGCCCAGAACAAGAGTGCGAACGAGCGCTCAAGCATTTAGAGCGGGTAATCCAGGGCCAAGGCCCCGACACGATTGCTGCCATTTTGCTCGAAAGTGTTCCCGGAACCGCGGGCATCATGGTTCCCCCACCCGGCTATTTAGCTGGCGTTCGAGCCCTGTGTGATCGCTACGGGATTGTGATGATCCTGGATGAGGTCATGTGTGGGTTTGGTCGCACGGGTAAGTGGATGGCCTTTCACGCTCACGATGTCGTGCCCGATTTGATTACCTTTGCCAAAGGCGTCAACTCGGGTTATGTGCCCGTTGGCGGCGTGGTGTTCTCCGCGCGTATTGCTGAATTCTTTGATGAGCGAATGTTTCCCGGTGGATTAACCTATTCCGGTCACCCCCTAGCCATGGCCTCGATTGTTGCCGCTTTGGATGTGATGGAATCTGAGGCGATGCTAGAAAATGCAACCACTATCGGCTCGAAGCACTTGCAGCCAGGCTTGGAAGCACTCGCTAAGAAGCATCCCGTGATCGGTGATGTCCGAGGCTTGGGGTGTTTCTTTGCCCTTGATTTGGTTTCTGATCCAGCCACCAAAGAACCACTCGGTGCCCCAGCGATGGGCGCAATCAAGAAAGAAATCATGGCGCGAAAAATGCTGCCGTTTGTGGTCGATAACCGCATCCACGTCGTGCCACCACTGGTGGTCACTCCCGAGCAATGTGATCAGGCGTTAGCCATCTATGACGAAGCGTTGAGCGCTGCGGGCTTCTAGACGGGAGTTCTGGCTCGAAGTTCTGGGCTGGAGCTCTGAAGTGGGGTTCTAGACTGGGGTCGTGAATAAGAAACACCGATCAGACTTTGTTATACCGGTAAAAGATCTCCTTCATCAGCCGGGAGAAATGCGCGAACTCACTGTGGAAACGGTGGCGCCCGAAAAATATGGCGAAGCTATCGCGGTCGTCCAAGCGAGCACGCCGTTGCGATTGGATCTGCGCCTAGAAGGCCTCCATGAGGGCATTTTGGCTACCGGGGAAATCACCACGGTGGCCGGTGCTGAGTGTGTGAGATGCCTTGATCCATTCGAGTTACCGCTTCAAGTCGATTTTCAGGAACTTTTCGCGTATTCTTCTCCCGAGGCCGATTCTTATCTGGTGGAACATGACACTCTCGATCTCGAGGGAATCATTCGGGATGCGGTGGTCCTAGACCTACCGTTCCAGCCAGTGTGTAAGGATTCGTGTTTTGGTTTAGATCCCGCCACCGGCGAGAAAAGAACTAGTGCGAGCACCAGCACCGAACACGAAGCGATTGACCCAAGGTGGCAAGAACTCAGTAAGCTTCTCGAGTCTGACTCACCAGAAGCCTCCTAAGACCCCCCAGCTAGCAAGCGAAAGAAGAACATCATGGCGGTACCCAAGCGGAAGAAATCCCGCGCAAGAACCCACCATCGCCGTTCGGCGTGGAAGGCCGAGGTTCCAACCTTGGTCAAGACCGTGGAAAACGGCAAGACCGTCTATAGCCTTCCCCACCGTGCGAAGGTTGTTGAAGACAGCGCTGGCGTAGCTTTGTTCATGGAATACAAGGGCCGTAAGGTCGCCGACGTCTAACGTGTCGGGTTCGCCAGAAGCTGAGGCTTTTGATCCCCGTGGCCTCCTGGATGTTCTCCAGGTGGAAATAGGGAGCGAGATTCTCGCTCAAGCGTTAACCCATTCTTCCTATGCTTACGAGCAGGGTGGATTAGATAACGAACGTTTAGAGTTCCTCGGCGACTCCGTGCTCGGTGAGGCCATTACGGTGGCGCTCTATCACCAATTCCCTGAGCTTCCCGAAGGTGAATTGGCTAAAGCGCGTGCCAGCATTGTTTCGACGACTGCTTTAGCGCAGGTTGCCCGTGGTGTGGAGCTGGGTAAATATTTGCGTTTAGGCCGTGGCGAAGAAATTACCGGCGGGCGGGATAAACCCTCGTTGCTCGCTGATGCGCTAGAAGCATTATTTGGTGCCCTCTATGTCGATGCGGGGAGCGAGAAAGCCCATGCGCTGATTATTTCTTTGATGGGGGATCTGGTTACCCACGCTGATTCCCGAAGTGAAGCCAGTGACCCCAAAACCGCTCTCCAGGAGTGGGCAGCTGCCCACCAGAGCTCCAGCCCCAAATACAACATCAGTGATACCGGACCCGATCACGCCAAAGTCTTTAGGGCGCAGGTTTTTTTGGATTCTTTTCCCACCCCGGGAACGCCAGCGGGCGTGGGGGAGGGAAGCTCCAAGAAAGCAGCTGAGCTTGCCGCTGCCAGTGAGGCATTAGCGGCGGTGCGCGGCACCGAGACGCCCAGCACCAAAACCGCCAGCACCACAACAGCCAGTGCCTGAACTTCCCGAAGTTGACGTTGTCAGAATGGGTCTTGAACCCGTCGTCCCCGGGGCACTGGTAGAGGCGGTCACCGTCTTGGATGAGCGCTCCCTTAAACGCCATCGGGGACCCAGTGAAGATTTTGTGATGTCGCTGGAGAGTCATCGCCTAGAGGCGATAGTTCGCCGGGGAAAGTTTTTGTGGGCGCCGCTTTCGGGCACCTCGGTGGCGCTGGTGTGCCATTTGGGTATGAGCGGACAAGTTCTTTTAGGCGATCGACGTTCAGATTTTGGTCGCCATCTGCGCATTCGCCTAGATCTGCTAACGCGGGGAAAAAAGATGGCCACCCTAGGTTTTGTCGATCAGCGCATCTTTGGGTCGATGGCTCTTGATGAGCTCATCGAAACCACTGATGGCCACCCCGGCGGTTTGGGAAGCGCCAATTCTGTGATCCCTGCAAGTGTTGCCCACATTGCCCGGGATCCACTTGATCCAGCTTTTGATGACCTGGGTTTTGCTAAAAAGCTGCGGGCAAAAAACACCAACATTAAGCGTGCTCTGCTGGACCAGCACCTGATTAGTGGAATCGGCAATATCTATGCCGATGAAGCCCTGTGGGCAACAAAACTGCACTACAACTATCCCACCTCGCGCATGACGCAAGCGAAAACCGCCGAGCTCTTAGCCGCGGTGCGCGAGGTGTTGAAAAAAGCTCTGGCTGAAGGCGGGACAAGTTTTGATCAGCAGTATGTCAACGTCAACGGGGTGAGTGGCTATTTCTCCCACTCTCTGAACGCGTATGGGCGCCAAGGGCAAAGCTGTGCTCGCTGTGGGAGGGTAATTGTGCGCGAGCCTTTTATGAACCGTTCGTCGCATCGATGCCCTGGCTGTCAAAGGCTTCCCAGAAACCGGTAGATTAGGGCACTAGTCCCGGTGTCTTGACCGGTGAATCGAGAAATCGGAGTAGCACGTGTATCTGAAATCCCTCACGCTCAAGGGATTTAAGTCTTTCGCGCAGCCCACGACTTTTGCCTTTGAGCCAGGCGTCACCTGTGTGGTGGGGCCTAATGGTTCAGGCAAATCTAACGTCGTGGATGCTTTGGCCTGGGTCATGGGCGAGCAGGGGGCGAAAACGTTGCGCGGTGGTTCCATGGAAGACGTTATTTTCGCTGGCACCACCACCAAAGCTCCACTCGGTCGAGCCGAAGTTCTCTTGACTATTGATAATTCCGATGGCGCGCTGCCGATCGAATACGCCGAAGTCACCATTTCTCGCACCCTGTTTCGAAACGGTGGCAGTGAATACGCCATCAATAAAGAGCCCTGTCGATTACTGGACGTTCAAGAGCTTCTCAGCGATAGCGGTTTGGGCCGTGAAATGCATGTCATCGTTGGTCAGGGACAACTGGACCAGGTCCTTCACGCAAGCCCTGAAGATCGCCGCCGTTTTATTGAAGAAGCTGCCGGTATTCTCAAACACCGCAGGCGTAAAGAAAAAACCCAGCGCAAGCTGGAATCCATGCAAGCGAACCTCACCAGGCTCAATGACCTAGCCGGTGAAATCAGGCGTCAGCTCACCCCACTGGGGCGTCAAGCCGAAATTGCTCAACAAGCCCAAAGCATTCAAGCCATTGCCCGTGATGCCAAGGCTCGTCTGCTCGCCGATGAGGTTCAAGCTCTCAGCGTTGCACTTCAGGGTTTCCACGCTGATGAACAAGAGCGCGCCGCTGAGCGCACAGCGCTAGCTGATCAACTTGGTGGTCTCAGACGCCGTATTGATGTGCTCGAATCAGGCGAAGATAACGCCGCCCTAGATGCCGCGCGCAGTGTTGATTACGCACTGCGTGGTGTTTATGACCGCCTGATGTCGCTGCAATCATTGGCTAGCGAGCGGGCAAATGCTCTAGAGGATGCACCCGGTGAAGAATCCACCCTGGGGGAGATTACCGACGGGGATCTTGCCACCGGACGTAGTGATGTAGAGATGGCTCACACCCAAGTGGGAACCCATGAAGAAACTGTGGGCCAGATTTCTGCGCGGCTTGCAACCCACAAGGCCTCGCTAGAAACCCTGGATTCCCAGATTTCTCACGCCATGGGGTTGCTGGGTGAATACAACCAAGTGCTGCGCACTAAACAGGCACAAGTGGAGCTGCAGCAGTCCTTGGTTGAAGCACAAAATGCCGATGTTGCCCGCCAGGTTGCCGCCCTGGAGCAGGCGAGTGAGCGTGTGAGTTTGGCTCAGAGCGCGCTGACAGAAGCCCACGGTGATAGCACCGTGGCCCCTGACACGGTCGCCCAGGCTTATGAGAAAGAACTCGCTGAAGCTGAGGCAGCGCTAGCGCTTGCCGATACGAAAGAAAACGAAACTCGCACCGCCTTGCATCAGCAGGAGCGGGAGCAAGAAGCACTGGCGGCTAAAGTTTCCGCACTGGAATTGGCGTTGCGAAGCGATAGGGCCGATGGCGATGTCTCGGGCCAACCGGGGATAACCGGCAGCGTTTCGGATGCACTCGAAGTGCGCCCTGGATATGAAACCGCCATCGCTAGAGCACTAGGTTCGCTAGCCGAAGCGTATTTGGTCGACTCTCACGATGATGCGTGGGCTTTGGTGGCCAAGCGTGAAGGTGATGCAAGCTCTCGCATGGATCTTGTTGTCGCCTCGGCTAAATCGGTGGCCCAAAGCCCCCGCGATGGCGTTATTGCCGCCACCGAGTTGGTGAAAGGCCCTTCGGGGGTGTTGGCTCTTTTGGTCAATACCTATGTGGCAAATGACGTGGCGGCAGCGAAAAAGGCTTGGAGCTCCAAAGGCTTTGCGGGCTCTGGCGTGACGCTGGTAACCATGGCTGGAGACGTTTTTAGCGATCACACGATCCGGACAGGCTCTGGCGAAGCACCAAGTCGTCTAGAACTTATTGCCGAGCGCGATGCCGCTGAGGCCGCGGTCCAGAAACTCTCCATCGAATTAGAGCGCACCCGTTTTGGCGCAACCGAAGCGGCTAGGGCAAAGACAGAAGCTGCGGAGGCGGCCAAAGCTTCGCTGGCTCGCCTGCGTGATGCCGATGCGATGCGTGCGCAATACGGTGAACAAGTTTCTAGGACCCGAGCGTCACTCGAGGCGGCTCAAGCCGAAGTGATTCGACTGGGCCAAGCTGTGGAGGCCGCAAAGACTGCTCTTGCGCACGCCCAGCATGCTGTCGAAACGGCCAGTAATGACTTGGCGACCTTCGCCGCAACTGACAAGCCTGCTGTTGATGAGACCAGCCGGGTTGCCCTGTTGGCGCTCGTGGAAGCTACCAGTGCTGAAGAAGTGGATGCTCGCATTGCGTTGGAATCTGCCCGGGCGCGCGCCAAGAGTGCCAGCGATGCGGTGGCACTTCTCGAGCAGCGCCAGAAAGATCAGCTCGCCGCTCGCGAGCAGGAAAAAGTCCGCGCCAGTGGCCGGTTGGCAAAAGCGGTGCGCGCACGCACCGTGTTGGAGCTCCTACCCGACGCTCTTCACGTCGCCCAGGTGGCGGTATCTGATTCAGCTGACGCTTTGATTGGGGCAGAGGCTTCACGCCAGGCAGCTCAGGGTGAATTGGTGGAGTTGCGAGCTGGTGAAGCCAGCTCGCGGGAGCGTTTGAGCGCGATCACAGACTCTGTTCACAACCTGGAAATGCACCTATATGAGAAGAAGTTGCAGAGAACGAATCTTCTCGCTCGCGTTTCTGAGGAACTAAGCCTGGATGAAAAATCCTTGATGGATGACTACGCCCCAGACGTTGTCGTGCCCTCTGATGAGCACGAGGGTGACTCGGTTCCCTATGTGCGCAGCGAACAAGAAGCGCGACTCAAGAAAGCACAGCGTGGCCTTGACCAACTAGGTCGAGTGAATCCTCTGGCCCTGGAAGAGTTCAACGCCCTTGAGCAGCGTCACACCTTCTTGCGCGATCAGTTACTGGATTTGGGTAAAACAAGAAAAGATCTCGAGTCGATCATGGCCGAGCTGGATGAGTCAATGCAGACCATCTTTCGGGAAGCGTTCGAGGATACACAGAAAGCTTTTGACGAGGTCTTTCCACTCCTCTTCCCCGGTGGTACTGGTGCCCTCCACCTCACCGACGGCGATGACCTGCTCACCACGGGCATTGAGGTCACGGTTAAGCCCGCGGGCAAGAAGATTGATCGCCTGTCCTTGCTTTCGGGGGGCGAGCGTTCCTTGGCCGCGGTCGCGTTGTTGATAGCTATTTTCAAGGCCAGGCCGAGTCCGTTTTACATTCTTGATGAGATTGAGGCAGCCTTGGATGATGCCAACCTGGGTCGCTTGTTGGCCGTCATCGAGTCTTTGCGTGAGGGGTCCCAACTTATTGTGATTACCCACCAAAAGCGGACCATGGAAATCGCTGATGCCCTCTATGGCGTCTCGATGCGCAAAGATGGTGTGAGTGCCGTGGTGGGCCAACGGGTGAGAGATTCGGAAGCTCTTGCCTCGTAGCTGAGCCAAAGCCAACGAGAGTAACCTAGAGATCATGGAAGCCAAGCAACTAACCGGGTGGATTTTGGTAGTGCTGGCTGGAGCCATTAGTGCCTCCATTGTGAGCTTTGAAGTTGTCAATCTGGTTCACGGTGTCAATGCCGAAACTTCTGAGGGGCTACCTGTTGTGGGGTTTGAGCCCATCGACAAGAATTAGACCCCTACCCAACTAGGGTTGAACCATGGCATGGGGAAATGGGAAGTGGTCGCTTTCCAAGGCAATAAAAGGCCTCGTTTCCCGAGCTGAGATTGACGATCAGACCTGGGAAGACTTAGAGGACACGTTCCTTAGTGCTGATTTTGGCCCGGCCGTCACCGAGTCTCTTCTAGCCAGTGTTCGCGCTGAAGTGGAACGCATTGGCACAACTAACCCCGAAGACGTCAGGGGCATCGTGGCTGATGCGGTGGAAGAAAAACTTGCCGCATATGACCCCACGCTGCATTTGAGCGAGCGACCCGCAGTGGTCCTGGTGGTGGGCGTCAACGGGGTGGGAAAAACCACCACGATTGGAAAGTTTGCCAAGTTTTTATCCAACGCTGGTCGCAGTGTGGTGATCGCCGCGGCCGACACTTTTCGCGCAGCGGCGGTAGAGCAGTTGACTACATGGGCCAATCGCGCCGGCGTGGAGATTGTCAGTCCAGATCGAGATGGTCAAGACCCTGCTTCGGTGGCCTATCAGGCTGTGGAGAAAGCTGTGGCAGAGGGCATTGAGATTGTCATTATTGACACGGCAGGTCGCCTGCACACCAAATCGGGACTGATGGATGAACTGGGCAAAATTCGCCGGGTGGTCGAAAAAATTGCTCCCATATCTGAAGTTCTTCTCGTGCTCGATGCCACCACCGGTCAAAATGGTGTGCTTCAAGCCCAAGCATTCTTAGAACATGCCGGCGTGACCGGTTTGGTGCTCACGAAAACCGAAGGCAGCGCCAAAGGCGGTTTTGTGATGAGTGTTCAAGAGCTCACGGGAATCCCGATCAAGCTTCTTGGCTCCGGTGAGGGGATTGACGATATGACCGGTTTTTCTGCTGCTGGCTTTGCCAGAGCTCTCACTGACTAGATACCAAGGTCTCGATAGCGCCTGGCCAGGTTCTGATACCCCAGGGCGTTTGCCACAATTCCCTCGCGTTCATCGCTGGTGAGCTCGCGACGAATTTTGCCCGGCACGCCGGCCACGAGCGAGCCGGGGGGAATGATGGTGCCCTCCAAGATCACGGTGCCCGCGGCGATCAGGGAACCCTCGCCGATGACAGCGCCATTGAGCACGGTGGCGCTCATCCCCACCAGGCAGTTATCGCCAATGGTGGCGCCATGAACTACCGCGGCGTGACCCACGCTCACACCGGCACCAATGTGGGCGGGGAAAGAGGGGTCGCCGTGAACGACCACATTGTCTTGCAGATTTGATCCGGGGCCAAGCGTGATGGCATCGCGGTCTGCTCGAAGCACTGCGCCAAACATGACTACGGCATCAGCGCTAACGCTGACGTTTCCGATCAGTGTGGCAGTGGGGGCAATCCAGGCGGTGTCATCAACCTGCGGGGAATTTTCTCCAAACGAATGCATAGGCATGTATTGAGCATAGAAGCTTGGCTTGCTACCGGGGTTGTGGCCGGCGTTCTCAGCTATTCTTGTTTTCCATGGCTGTCTTTGGATCACTCTCGGAGCGCTTAACGGCAACATTTTCGTCGTTGCGCCAAAAGGGCAAACTTTCCCCAGCCGATGTCGATGCCACGGTGCGCGATATCCGCCGGGCCCTCCTGGAATCCGATGTCGCCCTGGAAGTTGTCAAGTCTTTTGCCACTCGGGTGCGTGAGCGGGCTCTCTCAGATGATGTCAATAAGGCACTAAACCCTGCCCAGCAGGTTGTGACCATCGTCAATGAGGAATTGCGAGAAATTCTTGGCGGCAGTGCTCGCGGACTAAGTTTTGCAAAGAAACCCCCGAGCGTCATTATGCTCGCTGGTTTGCAGGGATCCGGTAAAACGACTTTGGCCGGCAAGCTTGCTAAATGGCTCAAAGACCAAGGCCACACTCCCGTCTTAGT
Organism: Microbacteriaceae bacterium BACL25 MAG-120322-bin65; assembly: GCA_001438965.1. Lineage (GTDB taxonomy): Bacteria > Actinomycetota > Actinomycetes > Actinomycetales > Microbacteriaceae > Pontimonas. Next base: position 17,697 of record LIAY01000010.1, read on the forward strand.
TGCGTGTGACTTGCAACGCCCCGGGGCTGTTAAACAATTGGGCATCGTCGCAGAGGCCGCGGGGGCTGCGTTTTTTGCGCCCGAACCCGGTGATGGTGTGGGGGACCCGGTTTCGGTTGCGAAGAAAGGTGTGAGCTTCGCTAAGGACAAAGCTCACGATGTTGTCATCCTTGATACGGCTGGTCGTTTAGGTGTCGATACCGAGATGATGGCCCAGGCCGCAGCCATAAAAAAGGCCACCGACCCGGATGAAATTTTGTTCGTCATTGACGCGATGATCGGTCAGGATGCCGTTCGCACGGCACAAGCCTTCCTAGAGGGCGTTGATTTCACCGGTGTTGTGTTGACCAAGCTCGACGGTGACGCGAAAGGCGGGGCGGCTCTCAGCGTGACGGGGGTGACCCAACGTCCCATTCTTTTTGCCTCTACCGGGGAGAAAATTGATGAGTTTGAGGTTTTCCACCCGGATCGAATGGCCAGTCGCATCCTGGATCTCGGTGACATTCTCACCCTCATTGAGCAGGCTCAAAAAGCTTTTGATGCAGACGAAACAAAAGCAATCGAAGAGAAGTTCCGCTCCGACACTTTCACTCTGGATGATTTCCTGTCTCAGCTTCAGCAAATCAAGAAAATGGGGTCGCTCCAGGGGATGCTCGGCATGCTTCCTGGCGCTCGGGGCATGCAAGATCAGATTGATCAAATTGATGAGAAAGACCTGGTTCGCACGGAGGCGATAATCCAGTCAATGACCCCGCGGGAGCGGTTGACGCCCAAGTTGCTCAATGGTGCCCGCCGCATGCGGATCGCCAAAGGATCCGGCTCTAGCGTTACCGAAGTCAACCAGCTTGTGGTGCGCTTCGATCAGGCAGCAAAAATGATGAAAACAGTGGCTAATGGTGGTGTTCCCCAAATCCCTGGGATGGGTCCTGTGCCCGGTCTGCAAAGCCGGGGCAAAAAGAAGTCCAAAAAGAAGGCCTCGCCGCGTTCGGGAAACCCAGCAAAGCGTGCTGAAATAGCGGCAGGAAAGCCCGCTAACCAGGGCGGATCCGGCTCCAGCTTTGGCCTTTCTGCCCCCTCGGGCGAATAAAGCACAGCGGTGGTTACCAAAGTGCGCAAAATCTGACAGAATAGGGCGCTGGAGCACTTCACTCGACCCTCTATCAGGTGTGAGAGCTCCCCCCTAGACGTCCAGACGATTGTGCCCCCACGTAATCGTCGGTTGTTATACGACATCATCTACCTGGAGAAACGTGGCTGTAAAAATTCGTTTGAAGCGCATGGGCAAGGTCCACGCACCGTACTATCGCATCGTTGTTGCCGATTCCCGCACTAAGCGTGACGGCCGAGCCATTGAAGAAATTGGCAAGTACCACCCCACCCAGCAGCCTTCCGTCATTGAGGTCAACTCTGAGCGTGCTCAGTACTGGCTCAGCGTTGGTGCACAACCAACCGAGCAGGTCATGGCATTGCTGAAGCTCACCGGTGACTGGGGCCAGTTCAAAGGCGACAAGAACGCCAAGAGCACGGTTAAGACCGCTGAACCCAAAGTTCCTTTCTCTGCAGATGCAAAGAAGAAGCCAGTATTGCGCCCCAAGGCAGCCAAGCCCGAGCCAGAGGCCGCACCTGCTGCCGCGGCACCCGCTGCGCAAGCGCCCGAGTCTGATGCGCCTGCCGCTGAAGCTGTTACCGATGCTCCCCTAGAGGCAGCTGTTGAAGCTCCCGCAACTGAGGCACCTGCTGCTGAAGAAGCTCCTGCTGAAGAGGCACCTGCTGCTGAAGAGGCCGTAGCTGAAGCTGCTCCTGCTGATGAGGCTCCTGCTGCTGAGGAAACTCCTGTGGTTGATGAGGCTCCTGCTGCTGAGGAAACTCCTGTGGTTGATAGGCTCCTGCTGCTGAGGAAACCCTTGGTTGATGGGCTCCGCTGCTGAGGAAACTCCTGTGGTTGATAAGGCTCCTGCTGCTGAGGAAACCCCTCTGGTTGATCGGGCTCCCGCC
>LIAY01000011.1 GCA_001438965.1 Microbacteriaceae bacterium BACL25 MAG-120322-bin65
CACCGGGGTCCACCACCTCCGGTGTCCCCTCGATGGGGACTCGCCAGGTAGTTCCGCGCAGGCTCACAAGTTCACCTTCGAGGTCGTGCATGACGCCCAGACCGAGGCGTGTGTTGGCAAATTCAGATTTGATAGTGGTGGTGCCGGAGAAGTTGCCATAAAACAGGGCGCTGGCGGATCGGGCTTGGTTCACCCTGCCGTGGTCGAGGTGGGCCAGCCGGGAAGAACGAAGTCGGTCGAGTACGCCATCGAGCATGGTTTTAAGCTTAGCCGACGGTGTTATCAACACTGGAGAAATGACCACGCAACGCCAGCCACGCCATCTTTGCGCACTTCCTCATTACGACAAGAGCTCTCCAGGAACACAGTTTGTGTGTGACTAGTGCGACACCGTTTGGGTGTGGGAGCGAGTTCAATTGGGGTTTGATGCGGCTATCGCAGGAGTCAACGTGGCCAAATCAGAGCGCAGGGACAAGCATCGGCATAACCGCCCATTACCTATGCGACTCGAACAGTTCTCTGCAGCGTTGACCCAGGATCGGCTCCCAATCTTTCCATGAGCTTGCGGACTTCTTCGGGTGCAATCCGGCGATTGGGATCGATCTTGGAATGTGGAATGTCCTACTCGGTGAGGTGAAAAATCATTACGGACCCTGAGATTCTCACAGGGTCAGCCCCCGCATTGGTGATCAGGTCCTTGTCTTCATCAACAATCAAAACCGTTGCGCCCTTGCTAATTGGCCCAACGCATGGCGACGAACTTCTGTGAGCACCTCAGGTAAGGCAACGGGGGTGGAATCGGATGTCATATTTGGCGCTCATGCCTTGGCGAGTTCGAACCCCAAGGGATTTTGCAGTAAAGCCTGAAAGCCTAATTCCGCCGTGCCCACGGGAAGTAGGTTACTTCCCATGCTGCCGGGTCGAATCTCGACACCCTCGAGCGCAAAGGGGAGGGCCTGAGGTTGGATTTCTTTCAGAAGTTGATCTTTTCGCAGTTCCAAGTGGATTTCTAAAAACCCACTGAGCACGACGAGTTGAGGGTTCAAGGCTACGAGCAACAAGGCGACGGCTCGGCCTAAGTAGTGGACTTGACGATCCAGTAACTCGGAAATATCTGGTTCGTTGTGTCGCAGGCGCAGAGCCTCGAAGAGTTGTTCGTCATCCGCGTCGCTAAGTCCTAATGCCGTGACTAGGTGATCTCGCACCACCATGGCTTCTAGGGTTCCTGGTATTCCGGAATAGTCTTGGGCCTCGGAGTCTGAGATGCGCATGTGGCCAAGCTCTCCGGCGTAGCCGTGGTGGCCGCGGAGCAGTTCACCCTTGATAACGGCGCCGCCGCCGACACCACCGGGGACTCCGATGAGGAACACCATGTTGTCAAAGCCCGCTCCCGCGCCAAAGGTTTGTTCCGCCGCACAGGCCAAGCTCGCGTCGTTATCTAGGCGAACGGGCAGATTGGTGTGAGCTTCCAGTAAGGCAGCAAAAGAACTTTCTCGCCACCCCAGGCTGGGCGCAAAACGAACATTGCCGATCTTCACTCGAACTTGACCGGGCGCGGCAACTCCGATGCCAGCAATCCTTGTTCCCTTGCCCAGCGTTTTTTTGAGTTGGTTGATCACCTCGCCGGCCAAGCCGGCGGCGAACTCGGGCGTGGCGCCTTCTGGGAGTGCTTGCCGCTGGCGCATCACCACGTTGCCGCCTAAGCCCACGACACCTATGGTGATCTCACCAAGGCGGGGAATGACGACGAAACTCACGATTGCATCCGAGGCGGCGACTTCAATGCTGGGCCGACCAATTTCGCCAACGCCTGAGGTTCGGGTTTGAGTGACAAGACCGTGTTTTTGAAGGTTGGCGACCAGGTCGAGGATAGTAGACCGATTTAGCCCTGTCATCAGCGTGAGATCGGAGCGTCTGAGGGCCCCATGCTGATGAATCAGGGTCAACACTTGCGACAGGTTGGCCTGTCTCACTCCAAAATTTGCTCGCGGTGAGAGATTGACAGCGCCTGAAGCTGGGGGTGGCAGAGTTCGAGAAGGCATGGTCAGGTTTTCTGTGGGAGTCTGATTTCGCAACGAATTGGTAACAAAAGCCAAGTTTGGTCACAAATAGTTTGTTGTTATTGTAAACATACTAGTGGGGCTCCGTCTGGAGCCTTCGTTATAAGAACAGGAGCATTGAATGCAGACATTGCAGAAGCGAGCAACCAAATCGCTCGCCGCTACAGCTGTACTAGCCCTCGGGTTGGTTGGCTGTGCAAGTACTACCGGTGCAGATGACACCAGCGCAACGTCAGGTTCTGACGAGACCGCTGCTTCGGCAACCGGTAGCGTCGAGGTCTTTTCATGGTGGACCGGTGGTGGAGAAGAAGCAGGGCTTAACGCCCTCGTCGAGGTCTTTAACGCTGAATACCCTGAACTGACCTTCAAAAACGCCGCTGTTTCTGGTGGTGCAGGAACCAACGCCAAAGCAGTTTTGGCCACACGCCTCGAAGCTGGCGACCCGCCAGATTCCTTCCAGGGCCACGCTGGTGCCGAGTTGATGGACTACATCAACGCAGGTCAGCTCGAAGACCTTACCTTCCTCTACGACGAGCAGGGCTGGACGGCTGTCATGCCCGAAACCCTCTTGCCTTTGATTACTGTCGATGGCAAGATTTACTCGGTGCCGGTGAACATTCACCGTGCCAACGTCATGTGGGCTAACCCCACTGTTCTGGCGGACAACAGCATCGAAATGCCCACTACTTGGGATGAATTCTTTGTTGCAGCAGAGACGCTTGAGGCTGCCGGAATCATTCCGTTGGCTCTGGGCGAGCAGTGGACCCAGCTCCACCTCTTCGAAAGCGTTCTCCTCGGTGAGCTCGGAACTGCCGCATACAACGGTCTGTGGGATGGAACCACTGACTGGAGTGGCCCAGAGATGACTGCCGCTTTGGAAACCTTCGCTCGTGTACTCGAGTACACCAACTCTGATGCAGCCAGCCTCGCATGGCAGGACGCAACTCAGCTGGTTATCGACGGTGACGCAGCATTCAACATCATGGGGGACTGGGCAGAGGGCTTCCTCCGCGTAGACAACTCACTCGTTGAGCAAGAGGGCTACACCTGGGCAGCATCGCCGGGAACCGAAGGAACCTTCCAGTTCCTGAGTGACTCGTTCACGTTGCCCATTGGCGCCGCGAACCGTGACGCAGCGATCTCTTGGTTGACCGTTGCTGGTTCCGCCGCTGGTCAGGATGCATTCAACGTGCAAAAGGGCTCGATCCCTGCACGCAGTGATGCTGACAAGTCGATCTACCCGGTCTACTTGCAAGACGCTATGGATGACTGGGCTAGCAACGAGGTTGCTGGTTCGCTCACCCACGGTGTGACGGCATCGAACGCATGGAAAGCTGACATCGATACCGCTCTGGGACTGTTCCTGGGCGACAGGGATGTTGCAAACTTCCAGGCCGCGCTCGTAACGGCCGCAGGCTAAGCGAACTCTTCGCATAGTCGCAGTGGGGTGGCCAAAAGGTCACCCCACTGTGCCGACGGGTTAAGGTGAGAAAGATGATGAAAGCACTTAAGCGTCACTGGCCAGCGTTGGCGCTGCTAAGCCCTTCGTTGATTGTGTTAGCCGTTTTTGTTTATGGCTTTATTGGCACCAATATTAAGATTTCTTTGACCGATGAACAGGGCCTCAATGCCGAGGGCGATTTCATCGGATTCGATAACTACATTGCTTTACTCAGCGATCAGCGCTTCCACATTGATGTGTGGAACACCGGTGTCTTTAGCTTTGCCTTCATTGGTTTTTCTCTCCTCCTCGGACTGGGGTTGGCCATTTTGTTGGATCAAAAAATGAAGGCAGAGGGTTTCTTCCGGAGTGTTTATCTGTTGCCCATGGCCGTAAGTTTCATCGTTACCGGTGTGGTGTGGCGGTGGTTGATGAACCCAGCTGAGGGCTCCCGAATCAGCGGTCTCAACCTACTATTTGACAAGATGGGCCTTGATTTTCTTATCAATCAGTGGCACCTGACTCCCACCTGGGGAATGCTGGGTATTGCTTTGCCTGCTATTTGGCAGATGTCGGGTTACACCATGGCGTTGTTCCTAGCCGGTCTTCGTTCTGTTCCCGATGAGGTTAAAGAAGCAGCCCGCATGGACGGAGCGAGCGAGTTTTCTATTTATTGGCGCATTATTTTGCCTATGATTCGCCCGGTTGTGCTCTCTGCTGTGGTCATCTTGGGCCACATTTCACTAAAAGTGTTCGATCTCATCATTGCCATTGCGGGGAAGCAACTTGCGTTGGATGTTCCTGCCATTTACATGTGGCAAACGACGTTTGACGCCTATAACTTCGCTCGCGGTGCCACATTGGCCACCTACATTTTGATTTCCGTGGCCGTATTCGTAATTCCCTACCTTTACTTCACCACTCGGAAGGAAAAGGTATGAGCCTGGATACCGCTAGTCTTCGCAAAAAGCCGGTGACGCCGAAACTGGTGGTGGGTAAAACCATCCAGTACGGCTTACTGTTTTTCTTCCTGGTGTTTTTCCTGATTCCCATATATGTGGTTTTAGTGACCAGTTTGAAGCCACTGGACCAGGTATCTCTGCAAACTATGTGGGAGTTGCCCCAAGGCATTGATATTGCCAACTATGTCTTGGCATGGGAAAAGTTGGGTCCCTCGATAGGTAATTCTTTCCTCCTGGTCATCCCGGGAGCGATCCTGGCAGCTTTCCTCGGCAGTCTCAACGGTTACGTACTGAGTAAATGGAAGTTTCCAGGTTCCGACCTGATTTTCACCCTGATTCTTTTTGGAATGTTCATTCCCTATCAAGCGATTCTGATTCCACTGGTGCAAACCGTGCGAGAGCTTGGCCTGTACGGCGGGATTCCCGGCTTGGTTCTGGTCCACGTGATTTATGGTTTGCCGATTATGACCTTGATTTTCCGCAACTACTATCTCGCTGTTCCCGACGAGCTTGTTGAGGCGGCGTTGATGGATGGTTCCGGAATTCTCAAGACCTACTGGCAAATCATTCTCCCCATATCTATCCCGGCCTTCATTGTGGGTATCATCTGGGAGTTCACCTCCATTTGGAATGACTTCCTGTTTGCTGTGGTGCTCACGGGCCCAGATTCGTGGCCTGTGACGGTGGCGCTAAATAACATCGCCGGTTCGCAAATTGTGCAATGGAACGTTCAGATGGCGGCTGCCGTCTTGGCCTCGTTGCCCACGATTCTGGTCTACATCCTCTTGGGCAAATACTTCCTGCGGGGCATGCTCTCGGGCTCGCTCAAGGGCTAGAGGTGGTTGGTTCCGGTACTGGCCTGAAAATTTCGTTCGGCACTGAATTCGCACTGAGTGCGCTCATCTCTCCACTTGGTGCCGGATTGCGCAGCCTGAGCTTGGGTTCTGAAATTGTGGTGCCGGATTATCCGGGTGAGGAGCGCCCCTTACATGCCGGTGCGGTGCTGTTTCCGTGGGCAGGCCGTTTACCCGATGGGATCTGGGATGACCGCGGTGTGATCAGAGTGTTTCCACTCAACGATCTCTCCACCCATTCGGCTATCCACGGTCTGGTGTGTGATGAACCCTTCGAGGTTGTCAAACACACGAATGAGTCCGTCACGCTTAGCTATCTGCTTGGTGCCTCCGAATCGTATCCCCACTCACTTCGTCTCACCGTGGGTTACGAGCTTGGCGAAACCGGACTCGTGGTCCACGATGAGGTGATCAACGAAGGTAAAACTAGCGCACCCTTTGCCCTCGCCCACCACCCTTATTTGAGTGTGGGTGATTATCTTTGGGAGGACATTCGGGTTGAAGCCTTGCTCACCCACGCCGCGGCAAGTAGCGAGCGTCTCGTTCCTACCAGTATCGAAGCGCTCCCATCCAGTGCTGCACAATCGGTTTCTAATATTGCGCCCGAGGCCATGGATCAGAGCTATCGGTTGACAGTCCGCGATGGTGAACATTCTCACTATCGTCTTATTACCCCGGGGCGCGTGGTTGACATGTGGCAAGATGACCACTGGCCCTGGTTGCATGTTTATGGCACAAACACGTTGCCCACTGATAAAGGCGGTTCCAAGGCCGTCGCCTTAGAACCGCATACGTCTTTGCCTAATTCTTTGAACTGGCCACAAACCCTGGCAGTGCTGGAGGCTGGTGAGATGTGGAGAGGCAGTTGGGGCATATCCCCACCGACCAAGGGGCCGGGGGAGAGGGAAAGCTTGTGACGATTACCACTCAGGTTCACACGATGGCTGATGGTCGAGAGCTTATCTATTTTGACGATGCCGACACATCGCTTTCCCCGACCCGCAGTGCTGATCCGCGCGATCTAGAGCCCAGGCCCGAAACTCCGCAGATGCGACGCGACCCGCTCACGGGAGACTGGGTGTCCATTGTCCCCACCCGGCAACATCGTGTGATGTTGCCGGGTGGGGATTCCAACCCGCTGGTTCCCCAAACCGCTACGAATCCTAGTGAAATACCTAGCAACTATGACGTGGTGGTGTTTGAAAATCGTTCCCCCTCTTTTGGTCCGGGCGTAGGCGGCTTCGAGGAGCCCATTGGAGAACCAGGTTTTGGTGATTACCGTGACGCTGTGGGTCGATGTGAAGTGGTGTGCTTCAGCCCGGATCCCGCAGGCTCGTTGGGAACTCAAAGTGTTTCCCGGGTCCGTACCGTGATTGAAGCCTGGGCGCATCGAAGCGAAGCGCTGAGCGCAATGCCCGGTATCGAGCAAGTTTTTGTGTTTGAAAACCGGGGTGAAGCCATTGGAGTGACACTGCATCACCCCCATGGCCAGATATATGGCTATCCGTTTGTGGCACCGAAAACTGGTCGTCTGTTGGATTCCATTTCTCGTATGGGCCCCACCTTCTTTGCTGATCTTCTGGAGTTTGAACAAGCCTCTAGCCGAGTGGTTCACATCAGCGAGAACTTTGTCGCCTTTGTTCCCTACGCGGCCCGGTGGCCACTAGAGCTCCACCTGTTGCCCCGACGTCACGTTCCCGATATTGCCGGGCTTACTAGTGATGAGCGCGATGAGCTTGCGGTGGTGTACCGCTCGTTATTGAACGGATTCGATGCCCTGTATGAAACCCCCACGCCCTATATTTCGGCCTGGCACCAAGCCCCGGTGAATCACTCGCGCGATGAGGTGCGATTGATGCTGCAGATCACCTCACCGCGCCGCGGCGAGAATAAACTGAAATTCTTGGCCGGCTCGGAAGCGGCTATGGGAGCTTTCGTGGGGGATGTATCCCCTGAGGAGCAAGCACAGAGTTTCCGGTCGGCGTTGGGAAGCTTATGAAGCCGGTGGTGAGGCGCGCTACAGAGCTCTTGACAAAAAAATTTGGTGTGGACTCCACGGCCGTCTTCTCGGCGCCTGGTCGGGTCAATCTCATAGGCGAACACACCGATTACAACGATGGTTTCGTTTTACCGATCGCTATCGCCCAACGCACGGTGGTGGCAACAGCGCTTCGTGATGATGCCTTGGTTGTGGCATCGAGTGAAGGCAGAGATGACGTTGTCACAGCAGACCTCACCTCCCTCAACCCAGCAGCGATGGCTGGCTGGGCGGGTTATGTCCTGGGGGTGGTCTGGGCGCTCGGTAAACAGGGAATTGATCTGGGGTCAATGCCGGGCGTATCCCTGGCGATTGCCTCTGATGTTCCCGCTGGCGCAGGATTGTCTTCGTCGGCGGCGGTGGAGTGCTCGGTGGCAGTCGCTCTCAATGACCTCTGGAACTTAGGTTTGCCTCCTCATGTTCTGGCCAGTGTGGGGCAACGCGCAGAAAACGAAGTCGTGGGCGCGAACACGGGCGTGATGGACCAAATGGTTTCGATGCTCGGGGCGGCGGGCAACGCGCTATTTCTGGATTGTCGAAGCAGTGAGGTAGATCACATTCCTTGCGATCTCTCAAGCGCAGGCCTGGCGCTGGTGGTGATGGACACCCATGTTCGCCACTCCAATGTGACATCTGCTTATAGGGATCGCCGCACCTCTTGCGAAGAGGCCGCACTCGCAATGGGCGTTTCTGCTCTGCGGGATGTAGACAGTGAAGAATTAGAACGGCACGAGGGCTCTCTCGATGAGGAAACATATCGTCGAGCGCGCCATATCGTCAGCGAAAACGATCGAGTGCTCAAGGCATCAGTTGCTTTGAGAGCACGGGATTTCAAGCGGGTGGGCGAACTGTTCCGGAGCTCTCACATCTCCATGCGAGATGACTACGAAATTTCTTCCCCCGAGCTGGATTTAGCTGTGGAGTGTGCCGAAGAATCCGGTGCGCTGGGAGCACGAATGACCGGTGGCGGGTTTGGGGGGTCTGCCATTGCCATCATTAGTGCCGACCGTCTTGGCGAATTGGAGAGTCGCCTAGTGGAGCGTTTTAGCCAGAAGAATTGGCCGGTTCCCCAACCTTTGGTCGTCGATGCTTCTGAGGGTGCGCGCAAGCACCACCAGCTCTAGGCTTCCCTGTATGAAGATTCCCCAGCCGGTCATTATTGATCCACAGTCTGTGCCCATTCTGCGCTGGGGTGTGATCGGTCCCGGCGACATCGCCGGCACTTTTGTTTCCTCTGTGATGGCCCACACTGCTCAAAAGATTGCCGCGGTGGCGTCTAGGACGCCCGGCAAGGCTGAAGAATTTGCCACGATCCATGGGATTGAATCGGGTTCGGCGAGTTATCAGGAGCTGGTTGACCGCGATGATCTCGATGCCATCTATATCGCCACTTACCCAGGGGATCATAAAAAACACGCATTGTTGGCTATTGCTGCAGGCAAGCATGTCTTAGTTGAAAAGCCTCTGACGTTATCCGCATCTGATGCCAGGGAAGTCTTGGCCGCTGGTAAGGCTCAGGGAGTGCTGGTGATGGAGGCCATGTGGACAAGGTATTTGCCTCAATCGACCATTATTCACGCCCTGCAAGCAGAGGGTTCTCTGGGTCAGCCTGAACTCTTTAGCGCACAATTTTGCACCGACAATCGTGCAGTGGATCGGCTCTGGGCGCCCGGTGGCGGCGGTGTCGCTTTCGATATGGGCATCTACACCGTGGCCATGGCCCAACAGTTCTTAGGAAACCCCTCCGCTATCCACGCCACCGGTAGTGCTCACCCCGGTGGTGCCGACCAAGAAGCCTTTGTCACCATGACCTATGACTCGGGAGCTCGGGCGTCTCTGCTAATCTCCGGTATCGCCACCCTGGCTCAGCTTGCTAGCTGCTCGTTTGAGCATGCCCAGCTTTCTCTCGATGCCCCTTTCCTAGTTCCCTCTGGCTTACAGCTACAAACCAAAGACTTTTATCCCACCGGAGAACACTGGCTGGATACCACCGGGGTGGTGGGCCATGAGGGTTTGAGCTATCAGGCCACCTGGTTTGCCCACTACGTCAGTCAAGGTTTAGTGGAATCTCCGGTGCACACCCACGCGGACGTTATTGCAGTTCTGGAAGCTCTCGAAGAAATCGTGAAACAGGTAACCGGTGGTGCACCTCTTCCCTAACGGTGTGCTCTTGTGCCCACTCCTGGCCAAGCCCGCTAATCTTCTGAGGTGAGCCAGCTAAGAGCGCCCCTAGTGCGATGGTTATCGCTGTGTGTGCTGGGTGTTGTGGGACTTAGCTCCTGTTCTTTGCCAGCGCCCCCAGTGCAGGAGCCCCAGGAACCGGTGGTGCTCGAGCTCGAGGCAGACATCCCCCAGGAGGATGGTGGCGCAAAACCATTAATCGAGGTGGAACCAATCCCCGAGGACCCTTTAGATATTCGCATCGCCGAGGTGATTGCCTCGATGGATACGCGCGAGCAGGTTGCGGGGCTGATGGTGGTCACCATTGGGGGAATGAACCCCGAGGCGCTTAATGATTTTCGAGCGCGAATCCCCGTGGCTGGGTTTTTGTTACAGCGCAACAATTTGGTTGGCGATACTTACGCCATTCGAGAGTTCATTGGCAAGGTTCAAGAAGATTCTGATTTTCCCCTGGTGATGGCCGTGGACCAGGAGGGCTCACCTGTTGCACGCATTAGCGGGGATGATTTTCCCGGCGCTAGGACCTTGGGCAGTGGACCCACCCAGGACACAGCGGCCGCGTTTTTAGCGCGGCAACAACTGGTGGACAAGGCTGGCGCGAACGTGAATTTTGGTGTGGTCGCGGATGTGAGCGCAGGCTCTGGTGCCTATATTCATCCCCGGTCCTTTTCCACAGATGCCACCGTCGTGGCGGAACACGTGGCGGTAGCTGTCACAGCCCAGGTGCCAGAAGTTGCCCAAACACTTAAGCATTTCCCGGGACACGGCATGGTGTTTGCGGATTCTCATCGCAGTATTCCCAGTGCAGATATCACGTATGACCAGTGGCGCTCGAGTCATGCTTTGCCCTTTATTGCGGGGATAGGAGCTGGTGTTGAGTTGGTCATGACCGGACACCTTCGGGTTCCCTCGGTGAGTATGGACCCAGCGTCGCTATCTGATGATTGGATATCGATTCTTCGAACTGATCTGGGCTTCGAGGGTGTAATTATTACCGATGATCTGGGCATGTTGAGAGCTTCAGGGGAAGCGGCTTACGCCGATCCGGCGACGGTCGCGGTTGCTGCGTTAGCCGCCGGCAACGACCTTGTCCTACTGGTGGTGGATCCCGGTACTGACCCGGATTATGAAACCTATGACGACATTGTTGCCGCCTTGGAACAAGCCGTGGCTGACGGTGTGATTAGCCAGGCCCAGATTAGTGAATCTCTCACAAGAGTGTTGCGTCTCAGGGCGAGTCTGGGGGCGCCTTAGGCGCCTTTTTTCATCCGGGTAATTTCTTGAATTTCCTCGTTTGCCCGGTGCTTGAGCTAATCGATGTCTCGACGCATGCTTGAAGCGAGCGCAACGACAGCAAAAACAACTCCGTAGCCCAAAAGCAACAGGGTTGCCATCAAGGGTGAGGCGAAGTCGGCGGTGTTTAGGTTGAATTGCTCAGATTGAACATCTAAAGCGACCATGGCGGTGATCAGTCCGGAGAGGAAATACTGGCCCTGGTCGGGAACGAGTAACAACAAAATTGGCTCAATTGCGAACAACCAGATCAGTACGCTCATCAGCGCCAAGATTTGTGAGCGCAACAGGGCCCCGACCGCCCCACCCAAAATTCCCAGCACCGCACCGGAGACCACCGCCCCGATTGAGGTGTTGACAAAGATGTCGATCGAGGGTGTGGCGGCATCGGGATAGGCCATCAAAGTCAAATACCCCGCGCCAAATCCTGCCGCTGTAGCAACGATCTGCACCACAACGCCGGCGAGAGCAGCAACAAAAAGCTTGGCGAGCAATACTTGCCAACGCTTGGGTGCTGCCACGAAGGTGGCCACGGCCGTGCCATGGCGGAATTCACCCGAAACAATTAAGACGCCGATAATAACGGCGAAAATGTAGGCAGAAATTGCGTTGGCGTAGACGGAATCAACGACCCGCACCTCAGCCAGGGTCCCAAAGCCCAATCCGTCAACTGACCGGTCAAGTATCACGGGAGTTGCTGCAGTCCCCAGTGCGGAGAATAAAACCCCCGCAATGAGAAGACCCCACATCGCGCGTTGGTAGCTCAGTTTGCGCATTTCGGCAGCAATGAGTCTCATGAGAGCCCCCCGCCAGTGAGGCGCAAGAAGGCTTCCTCGAGCGTCCCACCTTCCGATATTTCTTCTAGGGAACCCGCTGCGACCAACGTGCCGTGGTTGATGATAATCACGTCGTCCACCACGTGTTGAAGCTCGGCTAGTTGGTGGGAGGACACCAGGACGCTTTTTCCAGCTTGTGCCTGGGCGCTAATGAAGCCTCGAAGCCAGGCAATGCCCGCGGGGTCTAGTCCGTTTGCGGGTTCATCCAAGATGAGTATCTCAGGGTCGCCCAAAATCGCCGCTGCTAGTGAGAGGCGCTGCTTCATCCCTAACGAGTAGCCCTTGACTCTCTTGTCTCGAGCCTCGCTCAATTCCACCTGCGCTAGGACTTCCTCAACCCTGGAGGCGGGAATTGCGGCGACGGTGGCCAACACGCGAAGGTTTTGATACCCGGTCAGCCCAGGATGAAAGCCTCGGGAGTCCAACACCACGCCCACTCGGGTGAGAGGATTTTCGAGTTGCTGATAGCGCTTGCCTAAGATTCGCGTCTTGCCGGCGCTCGGCTTCGCTAGGGCTACCAGGCATCGCAAGGCGGTGGATTTACCGGCACCGTTGGGGCCAAGGAAGCCGGTGACTCGACCGGTCCGAACCTCAGCGGAAAAATTATTGACAGCGAGTGAGCGGCCGTATGTTTTGGTTAAGCCGCGGAATGTTATGGCCGACATGGAGGACCTTCTCACCGCTGAGCGTTTTTCAGCTTAGGGGGAGCTTACTACTTTCGGCGTCGGATGAATCGGACCACCATTGCTGTGGCAATGATGATCGCCAGAATTCCTAGCCAGGGGAGCAGGATTCCTGCCCACACCACAGTGCCCAGCGCGAAGGCAACAATGCTTTGCCAACCGCGAATTAAGCCATCTAAGAATCCATCAGGATTTGTCGCGGTGGCACCCTCTGGTGTGGTGAGAGAAATATTGACCGTGGAAAAGAGAGTCTGGTCGCTGAGATACTCCCTTTGGCCTTGGAGTGAATCAAGCTCGGCCTGGCGCTCGGATAGTGCTGTTTCAATGGCAATGAGGTCACCCGTCGTTGTGGCTTGCGTTAACAGCTCCGCCAGTCTTGCTTGGGCTGCTTCTAACACCTGAAGACGAGCATCAAGGTCGACTTTTTGCAACGAGACATCGTAGGAACTAACCGACACTTCTTGCACCATGCCTAAGCCTTTGATGCTCACCAGCGTCACATCCAATACTTCAACGGGAATGCGAGCTTCGATATAAGAACTAGGGGTGCCATAGTCCACGGGGGTGTAATCCGAACGAGAGGCAATTCGACCACCAGCATCAACCACCAGGGCAGCTATGGCTTCAGCGCTTTCACTGGGGGAGTCGACGGTGAGGGAAAGATAGCCAGTCGTGATCACATCGGGTTCGATGGCTTTGCTGCTCGCTGATTCCTCGCGCACGCCCAAACCTGTGTCCATGACGCCAGATTCTTCGATGTCAACCGAAGCAGGCATCGAGGCGGTCATCTCATCAGTTGCGTAATCAGCGCCGAAGTCAGTGCTGGCGCCGCATCCACCAAGGCTCACCAATGTTGCTAGGGCAAGAGCGGTGGTGCGTCCAAAAGTTGTCATGACGTAACGATACGACGGCGGTGGGAACAAGCTCGCTTTTTCCGATAACAATTTGAGGTGTTTTTATGGCGCCGTGATGCCTGGATACTAGGACTATGGGTTTTTTTGACTACCTGCGTGTATCCAAGGCACCCAAGCTTCATGTGGCCATAGATAAGGGTGTGGGCCACCCCGTTATTTTGCTCCACGGCATCGCTTCGTCGTCGGTCACTTTTGACAATGTTGTGCCGCTGTTGGGCTCACACCATCGCGTGATTGCGATAGACCTACTCGGCTTTGGCGGTTCGCCTACCCCGGCAAGCTCTGGCTACACCATGCAAGAGCATGTCGATGCCTTAGCTCGCACTATTCGTTCCCTGCATCTGCGCGGCCGGATAACCCTGGTGGGCCATTCGTTAGGCGCCCTGATTGCCACCCGCTACGCCGCGGCCTATCCGGCCATCTTGTCTCACTTGATTCTTGTGTCCCCGCCGGTTTATTTGCCGGGCAAGACGGTGTTGGATCCTGTGGAGCGCTTGCAAATGGATGCGTATCGCAGAATCTATGATTACCTGCGCGGAAATCGTTCTTTCACCGAAGCGGGGGCAAAGGCGCTTGCCGCACTTTCTCCGATCAAAAATGCTGTGGAAGTAACGTCTAAAAATTGGCGGGCCTTCAGCTTGTCGCTAGAACAGTGCATTGAATCTCAAACAACGGTGTCTGATTTAGCGCAGGTCCGCGTCCCCATTGATGTCCTCTATGGCACGCGGGACCCCTTTTTGGCGCTGGTCGGTCTGCGTGTTATTGGTCGCATGCGTGGTGTTGCGACCACCAAGGTTGAGGGCGTGGATCATTTGATTAGAGTGCGTCTAGCCCAAGCAATCGTGGCAAAAATTGAAAACCCGACTCCGCCCACGACGCTTATTCGAGTTATCTCCTAGAGGGTCCGTGCCAGAAAGGCACGCAGGGCGGCGATGGTTTCGGCTGGTTTGTCTCGGTGCACGCTGTGACCGCTCCCGGCAATAACTTCATAGCTCACCTGGCTATTGGTAGCGAGCATGTCCTCTGCGTAGCTGCCATAAAACATGCTGCCGAGAGTCGCCTCAGCGCCCAAAACATGAGTGGGAATGCCCAGGCTGTGGGCATAGTTAGTAACATCCCACGGGTCGTTATCCATTACGGCGTGCTCAAGTGCATACAAGCTTGCCGCTCGATTGGAGGAAACCTTCAGCTGCACGTCTTGAGGGTGCCAGTGAGGATTAAGGGCAGCTACTTCATCGACTCCCTGGCGCAAGTGGCCCGCTCGTTGGTTTTCTAAGACTTGGTTTCTCGTCTCGTCATCCAAAGCAAGTGCTGGGTCAATCAGGACTAAGCGCTCTGCCCACGTGGGCTCAAGCGAGCTTGCGACAACAGCGCATGCCGCACCGATGGAGTGGCCGATCACCACGTCCCAGCTGGAGGTGGATTCTGGGTGCACCGCTTTCACGTCATGGGCAAAATCCGCAATGGAATAGGTGCTGGCACGCGGTGCTAGGCCGTGGCCGCGGAGATCCACCGCGGTGGCCGACCAGCCATCGGCGGCGAGTGCTTCCATGACCTGCCAACAGGTCTGGGCGCTGGAGCCCAAACCATGGATCATCAATGCTGTGCGTTCGCTTGTCGTCTCGCCCCAGTGCAGGCGGGGAAGAGTAAGTGTGACCATAACCTCAGTTTAGAACGGGGCTTAGGTAGAAGTGGGTTGAGGGGAAGGTGCCACACAAGCTCAGTGCCAAAATTCTTGGAGCACCGGCAATGTGCTCAATCTGAGCTAGCTGAGGTCTTTTGTGTTTCCCAACAAATTTAGGGATGAGAACCAAGCGGCTACAGGGCGCCCTTGGTGGCATCGCCTGCGGGAATGCCATACATTTCCCACACCTCGACGTCGTTTTCTAGCCGGCCGGCAACACCTGCTTGAATTCGCTTCACCGTATCGAGTGCGATGTGGGCTTGCCAAAGTTCGCGGGTGCTCCACATTTCGATTATCGTCAGCTTGCCATCTACTTCTTCGTGGAGTGAATAGAGCTCGCAACCCTCTTCCTGGTGAACCTCAGGGATGATGGCGGTGAGAACTTCGCGCACCGCTTCAAGCTCGCCTTGCAGCGGGCTGAAGGTGGCAATAACAACGCAGGGTGTAGTCATAGTTATTAACCCTAAACCAAGACTAAGGACTCAACTTTTTGACCTGTCACCTCTGCCACCAGGTCAAAATCTTTGTCCAGGTGCAACACGGTGTGGCCATCGACATCGGCTAGAGCAGCAACCAGCAGGTCAGGAATCGATGGCGCTCGATGTTGACCTTTAGCTACCAGCGCCCTCTGGGTCTCCCTGGCTCTCTTTTCTGACGCCGGGCTTTGCGATAGTTCAATCAGACCCGCTACGAGGGGACTAGAGAAAACTTTCTCGTAATGAGCACCGTTTCTTGTGACGTAGCCGATTTCAAGAAGCGTGATGGTGCATACATGAACGAGCCCTCGCTCGATCCTCTCGGCCCATCGGGGAAAATCAGGAGATTGGTGAAGTCTTGTGAAGGCAGAAGTATCAATCAACCAGGTTTCTAACGCCATGCCTGGCTCATGATCTCGTCGTTCAGGCCATCGGAAAGCAAGGCGAGGAGCTTCCGCGTATCTTCAAGGTCAATGGGAGTTGAAGGTCGAAGGCTGCGCCTAATCATCTCCCGCATTACTGTGTTTCGCGATTGACCTTCTAGGGCTGCTAGACGATCCAATGATTTCACCTCGCCGGCGGTGAGGCCTCTGATCAAAATGTCAGGCATTGTTCTCCCGGGTAGTGACTGATATCTCATGCTATCACTTTCCCCCTTAATGCCTCGATGTCCTCACTGTATGCGCGCAAAAAGGGTCCCTGCCGAGGTATTCCACAGGCGTCGCTACGCTAAGGGCATGAGAAATCCGTACCTTGTCACCGGAATGCTCTCGATCATGATGTGGGTCACCATTCGAGAGACAGCGTTTGAGGCCAACCCGCCCTTGGCCTGGGTGGCAACCATTGTGCTTTTGGGCTGGGGACTCTTTGGGCTTTCTACTACCCTCAAGAAAAAGCCGGAAGACGAAGGCTAGAGCAACCGCTTGTTAGGACTTGCTAATCCGCCGGTGTTGCAGATGGTTGAGAGCGACCATGCCGGCAATGAAGCCGGCAAAAAATACGGCAATGGCCAGAACAAAGGCCAGCACTCCACCCCAGCCCAAACCGTCGTGTGGGTTCACAAAAAAGTAGGGGTACCAGCCGGTTACTTCGCCGCGAATTAGGGTCACGCCTACCCACACAAGCGGGTAGGAGAGCCCTATCCAGATGGTGTTCCAGCCAATCCGCGGCCGATTATTGCGGATGAGCCAGTCGAGAACCAGATAAATCGGGATTGCCACGTGGGTGACTTCGTTGTGAAAACCAAAATGGTCGGGCTCTCGCAAAAGCGCGTTATAGACAATTCCCACCACTGCGGCGTAGGCAACAAAGATCGCCCGCACGGTGGCATACGCCAGAGTGTCTTGTGGTTTGGTAAAAGCTAGGAATCCTCCTGCCAGCAAAACAACGATATTGGAATAGCTTGTCTGGTTGGTTAGATAGCTAAAGTGAAAAAAAGGTTCAAAACTTCCTTCGCCGACTTGACCAGCGAGCAAAAGGGTGAACCCGGTAATCACGGTCAATCCGGCAAGAATGTCGGCAACTCCCCGAAGACGCCGTGTCCAGGGAATGCTAGAGAGCGAAGACATTGCTAAAGATTACCGCCTCAGTCGAGTCACAGAAATAGCCACGTAAAATATTTGACTGTGACCACACCAGAATCCAACGGCGTCTTTGACCTGATTACCTCTCTTCCGCTCCACCCGCTGATTGTCCACGTGGTGGTCATTGTGTTACCGCTGGCGGCACTTGCCATCGTGGCGCTTATCTTTGTGCCAAAAATTCGCCCCCACTATCTAATCCCCACACTGGTGGCACTGCTGGTTGGAGCGGGGGCAGCATTCGTGGCTAAGCAATCGGGTGAGCAATTGCAAAACCGGGTGGGATCGCCCGGTGAGCATGCTGAACTCGGTGAAAACGTAGTGCCGGTAGCCCTGGCGTTATTTGTGGCCAGCGTGGTGTGGGGCTTTGCGCCTCGAATTTTTCGAACCTGGCCAAAATTTCTCACCCGCCTGCTTGAACTAGGCATCATTGTTCTTGCTGGGGCGGCAATAGTGCTCACCGTTTTAGCCGGCCATTCCGGTGCGAGTGCGTCCTGGAAAAACCGTATCGCCGTTGATGCTATAGCTCAAAGCTCGCTCGAAACCCCCGTGGAGCCTGATGTTGCTCTCGCCCCCGTGTTGTCGATCGAAATTGTGGCCGAGCACGCCTCCCCCGAGGACTGTTGGAGTGTCGTTAGCGGCTCTGTCTATGACCTCACCGAGTGGATAGCCCAGCACCCTGGTGGTTCACAGCGCATTGTTGCGATGTGTGGACTTGATGCTACGACGGCTTTTGAGGGCCAACATGCCAATCAAAATTCCGCCACGACAACTCTGGAGCGCTACCTCATTGGGGCTATTGGCGACCCTATTCCCTAGTCACTAAGCCAGTTCAGAGTCGCTCGAGCCAGAGTCGCTGCTCTAGCGGGAATACATTTCGCGACGCGAAACGGGTAATTCCACCCTTTCCGCTAGTTCTTTCTTGAGTCGTTTGATGGGCTTCCAGTCGAAGTGAGCTTGCCACGCATGCCGGCTGGCCCATTTTTCGATGAGCACCAGATTGCCGTCGGTTTTTTCATAAAGGGCATAAAGCTCACAGCCTGGCCCCTGATGAATCTCGGGAATGACCTCACGTAGTAGCGCTAGAACGAAACTTCGTTGCTTCACGTAGTAGCTCTAGAACGAAACTTCGTTGCCCCGGAAGAGGGATGAGCTCCACCAGAACCACGCACCCTGTTGTCATGGCACACAGCATAGAACCCTCAGGCCTAGTCTTGGCAGGTGGACAGTGCTGTGGTGACCCCGATGGGGCCAGTGCTGCTTCTATAGGGCAGTTGTTCATGCCCTCGAGGGTCTGACTATCTCAGTCCATCAAGGTTGGTGTGGCCTCAAGGTTGAATGTTGAGTGTTGTTACCGGTTCAGTGTCCGGGATGGGGGCTGCATCACGGCCGCGCAGGTCGGGATGCGCTGATCGGAAAATTGTGGCCACAAGAAAGCCAACAAGGGCAAAAATGCTGGCGGCGATGAAGCCACCAACAGACCCGAAACCATCGATAGCAAAGCCCGCAATGGCGGAGCCCAGCGCCGCACCAATAAGTTGACCAGAGCCCATCCAGCCGTACGCCTCCGCGGTGTCGGAGAACTTCACGCTGGCAGAAACGATGGCAAACATTACGGCGAGCGCGGGGGCGATACCAGCACCGGCAATAAGAAGGGCGCCAGCAATCCACCAGAAATCAAGGAAAATCCCGGCCAGTGCGATACCCACGAAGACGGCAGCCATTCGTGTGGCCAAAGCCCAAGGGCTAATTGGCACACCACCTAGGGCTAAGCCACCAATAATCGAGCCGATGGCCCAAATCGCAAGGACGAAACCTGCTTTGGCGCCATCGTGGCCAAAGACAGAGACGACCCCCACTTCCACCGCCGCGGCAGCGCCAATGAGCAGGAATCCCACGACCGTTGCTAAGAGAACAGGCGGCTTGGCCAATACGACACCTAGTTTGTTGCGGCTGGGCGGAATGGTGACGGTGCCAAGTTCTCGACAGGAAAGAAACCACAGCCCGCCGCCGACTAAGAAAACCCCGGCGACCGCAATGGCCCAGGTTGTGGAGATCTGGGTGGCGATGAAGGTGGTCATCACCGGTCCTGCGATCCAAATGATTTCTTGGGCTGAGGCATCCAAAGAAAAGAGGGGAGTGAGCTGCTTGGAGTTGACCATGGTCGGGTAAATGGTGCGAACTGCGGGTTGGATAGGGGGTGTTGCCAACCCACCTAAGAGGCCCACGCCGATGTACGCCATAAAAGGCATGGGGATAAAAGCAATGGCCCCCATGCTGACCAGCGATACCGCGATGGTCAAGCTAATAACCGGGCGCATAGCCCAACGCCCCATCCAACGGGAGGTTAGGGGCCCCGCTAGGGCTTGACCCAAACTGGTGGCCGCCAAAACGAGCCCGGCAAGGCCGTAAGAATCGAAGATTTTTTCTAGGTGAAGCAAATACGCCAAAGAAATCATCCCTGAGGGCAATCTCGCCGTGAGTTGGGCGGAAATAATCCGAGCTACCCCGCGAGTTTTCAACAGGTTTGCGTAGTTCTTCACAGTCTCCTCAGCTTATGCCCGAATGTTGGTGTCAGTGGTCAGGTACATACTGGTCTCTAAGG